>JABMOJ010000306.1 GCA_013204195.1 SAR86 cluster bacterium | reverse complement strand
ATCGAAGATCAGACCTACTTTTTGATTGAGTCCGGTGATGAGGCTGAAAAGCAGCTGGTAGGCTGCGGCGGTTGGGGTCGGCGGCGAACCCTATACGGTTGTGATCATACTATCGGCCGAGATGACAGCCTGAGTGATCCTGGCTCAGATGCGGCGCGAATTCGAGCCATGTACACTCACCCGGGCTGGGCGCGTCTGGGCATTGGCAGCTTGCTACTGCAGTTGGGCGAGCAAGCGGCGCGCGACGGGGGGTTCAAGTCTATAGAGCTGGGCTCTACCGCCGCGGGAGAGCCGCTGTATTTAGCGCGAGGTTATGTGGAAATCAGTCGCGAGGTGCATATCGCAGCGAATGGTGCTGACAACCTGGTGATTACCATGGGCAAGATGCTGTGAGTTAAATTGTTGTGTGAGCGCCTGTTGTGGAATGCTAGCCACATTACGCCCCATTTAGCTTTTGTTGGAGGCTATCGGCGAGAGGGGAGCACAAATCGTTAATATTCATTACTAGATGAAAGGAGTTTGGGTTAATGATTATTTTTAGGATACTGCTGGTCGCGATATTGATGAGTGTCTCAGCCTATACTGTCGTGGTCATAGGTGATCATGGTTTGGGTTTGTTTGCGGTGTTCTTCAGCGACATCATGGCCATGGCTTGGCCGGGCCAGTTTAATGTCGACTTCATGAGCATGTTGGCACTGTCTGGACTTTGGCTTGCATGGCGTCACCATTTTTCAGCGGTTGGTGTGGTGGTTGGGATTTTGGGTTTTTTTGGCGGCGCGCCATTCCTTTGTGTTTATCTATTGCTGGCGAGTTTTAAGGCAAAGGGTGATATGCACGAGATTCTCCTAGGCAAGATGCGAGCAAGTCACTAGGTTTTGGCCAGTGTGAGGCGTCACGGGAGACGCTGATCCGGTTTTGGCCAAACCATCTGTTCACTATTGAATTGACCAGCGTGCAAGATCGTCGGCGCACCTTTTATGCTGCGTTAGAATTGTTAATTACGATCAGCTTTATCAACGTTTTAGGAGGGCGCAAGCCACGATGACGGACATTATCGTCAAATCAGATGGGCTGGAAGATTTCAATCGTCAGCAGATAGCCTTGTTAGGCAGAAGCAAGCTGGTGTTCACCTCTGGCAGTGGTCCTGCGGTGATCGTCATGTCAGAGATGCCCGGTATCTATGATGAGGTGATCAATTTTGCTCGCAAGGTGCGAGATGCGGGCTTTACAGTCTGGATGCCGCACTTGTTCGGTGAAGTCGGTCGATCGCCCTCGGGCGGTTATCTGGCCAAATCAGTGGCTCGGGCTTGTATCAGTCGAGAGTTTTCTGCGCTGGCGGCTAACCGCAGCAGTCCGGTGGTGGATTGGCTCAGAGCGCTGTCCGCGCATGTGCATCCACTATGTGGCGGCAAGGGCGTGGGTGCTATTGGCATGTGCTTCACGGGCAATTTTGCGTTGTCCATGATGGTGGAGCCAACAATGTTGGCACCGGTGCTGTCTCAGCCCTCACTGCCACTATTTCAAAAAGGCGGTATGCATATCTCCCCAGCGGATCTGAGTTGCGTTAAAGATCGACTCGAGAAGGAAGATCTGACTGTGCTGGCATACCGCTTCGATGGTGACCCATTTTGCCGTAAAGAGCGCTTCAGTGAATATGCTGCGGCGCTGGGTGATCGATTTCAGTCTCGGGTATTGCCTGACGAGGCGGCGAGGGTTAGCCGCGCCGCGCCCCATAGTGTGGTGACGATGCACCTGATCGACGCGGAAGGCGAGCCAACTCGAGCGGCGGTAGATGAAATTTTAAGGTTTTATCAGACGCGTTTATTCGCTTAGCTTTGGCGTGGGCTCATCAATCGGCAGCTGCTTCGGGGCCGGTGATCAGAGGCAACGTTTCATCTTTGACCCATTCGCTCATGGAGCCGTCATACACAGCGACTTGCTGATGGCCAATAAGCGCCAAGGCTAGCGCGTCGAGGGTCGCGGCAATCCCGCCGCCGCAGTAGGCGATGACCCGCTGTTTCTCTAGTAGGCCCTTGGCCAAGAATACGCGCTGCAGTTCAGCTGCAGGGCGAAAGCAACCCTGGTCTAGCAGTTCATCGTAGAAGACATTTTTGCTGTTTTCGATATGTCCCTTGCGCCCATAGCTCATCTTCGCCTCACCGGAGTAGACTTCAGGTGAGAGGGCGTTGATGGTACAGACGTCGCCGTCATGGACCGCGGCGAGGGTGGTGGCTTTATCCGCCCAAAGGCTGGCGTTAAGACTGACGAACACATTGCCTGAGCGCGCTGGTGGAAACTCAGTGGTCAGGTCACGACCCTCTTGCTGCCACTTCGATAGTCCACCGTCTAGCACTGCGACATTTTTGTGCCCACAGGAATGCAGCATCCACCAGGCGCGAGTTGCCCACATCATATGGCCGCTGCTATAAAACACCACCTGGCTATCGTCATCGATACCGGCGGCGCGGTAGGCCGCTTGCAAGTGCGCGGCTGAGGGTAGGGTAAACCCCAAACCGCTGCTGGTGTCCGATAAGTCTCGAATAATATCCATAAAGGCCGTGCCCGGTATATGTGCTTGTTGGTAGTCATCGAAGCCCGATACGGCGTTGTAACCTTGTGTGCTTGGGACCAAACTAATGGTCACGTCAAACAGTCGCAGGCGGCTGGAATTATTTGCGATGGCTGCGTCTAGGTCAGCAGTAGAGATAAGGTAATCAGGCTTGGCGTAATTCATGGTCATCAACTCAATGGTTAGAGATTCAGGCGGTGTGAAAAAGCAACGGTGAGACAGCGGGTTTTGCGATCGCTGACTTTATGCTGAGCGCTGGGCCACTTCCGCTTGCAGGCCTGCGCGGTTGTCACCATGGCTCAAGGATACCAGACGGCTAAGTTCTGTCAGGCTGCGGCCCGATTCCTGCTGCAAATCATTAAAGAATTGTTGGGTTCGACTTAGCGCCGACTTGGTATTGATGCCGGTTTCTATGACCTTGGCTTCTCGCAGGTAGGCCTCAACATCGCGGGTTAATAAAAACGTATCTTTGCCGAGCGCGCGTAATGCATAGGGGCCGATATTGCCGCCCAAGCGGCTACCATGTTTCTTCAAGTATGCCCAGAGTCCGACGATGTCATCGCAGGGCCAGTCGGCGATAAAGGCTGCAAAGCTGCATTGGTGGTGGCGGCGGGTCAGGTCGATCATCAGGGCGTTTTCGCGAATGGCCCAAACCTTTCGGTAGTTACGAATAATGCGTTGGTCGTGGGCGCGTTGTTCTAGCATCTCATCGGGCATCATCAATAACTTGTCGATATCAAAGCCCCAAAACAGCAGCTCGAAGTTATCCCACTTAGCTTCGACAACGCGCCAGACAAAGCCAGACTGGAAGACTTTTTTGGTGAGCGCTGATAGGTAAGTGGCGTCGGGAATGACTTTAAGTTGCGCGCCAGACAAAGGCCCTGCCAGCAAAGACTCAAGCTGATCCTCGCTGCCCTTGCGCCGGCAGGCGATATCGTAAATATTTTGGTAAGTTGGCACAGTTCCTTCCTGTCTCTGTTCTGAAGTTTGCATCAATGCGCTGATGTATTAGCCATCAATGCCGAGTTGTGTCTTGACGTACTGGCCAATGGCTTTGTAGTCAGCTTTGCCATTTGCGGCCCGGCCCAATTGATCAATGACGAAGACGTGCTTCGGGCACTTATAGGCCGCCAGTGACCGTCGAACGAAGGCTTTGAGTTCGGCTTCGTCCAAAATCGCTTTGTCAGCCAGTTATACGGCGGCGGTGACCGCTTGGCCCCATTTTTCGTCAGGGACACCGACCACCAGGGCATCTCTGATAGCGGGATGAGTCTTGAGGACTTCCTCGACTTCTTCGGGGTACACCTTTTCGCCAGCAGTATTAATACAGACACTGCCTCGGCCTAGCAGTGTGATGGTACCGTCGGCGGCCACCTGACACCAGTCGCCGGGAATGGAATAACGCACGCCGTTAATCTCGGGGAAGGTTTTAGCGGATTTCTCCAGATCCTTATAGTAGCCTCGGGGTATGCCGCCGCAGCGAGCCACAAAGCCAGGTTCTTCGCTGCCGGGCATGATTTCTCGGTGGTCCTCAGAAAATACACGAGTGAACTCGCCGATGGCGAATTTAGCGACCGCAACGCCCTGGTCAGCGGTGGTAACAGATTGGCCAAAGCCGATGGCTTCTGAGGCGCCAAAGGAGTCAACGAGACTCATTTGCGGGTTATGCTTGAGCAATCCCTGTTTGATCTCGGGGCTCCACATGACGCCAGAGGAAATGATGACCAGTAGGGACGACAGGTCATAGGCGCCTGGGTGTTGCTCCAGTGCCTGTAGCAGAGGACGGCCAAATGCATCACCGACAATCGCCATGGATGTGACCTGTTGGTCCTGGACTGTTTGCCAGATCTGCTGCGGGTCAAAATGAGCGCTGCCGATGGTGACCACGGTGCCGCCACGGGCGAGTGTGCCCAGGGCAGTGAGCAGACCGGTGCCATGCATCTCTGGGCAGACAGGCATACCTCGGTTGCTGGCAGTTGCTGCCAGAATATTAGCCACATGTTCCTCAAGATTAGCTGGTGCAGCAATGTCCTGGTCGACGACGGCGCCACCACCACTGGCTGTCCAGATATCTTCATGGGCCCACATGACGCCTTTGGGCATGCCGGTTGTGCCACCGGTATAAATGAACAATAGGTCATCGCCTTGTCTGGCGATGTTCAGGGGACTGCCGTCGCCGGCGGTGGCCAGAGTTTCATAAGACTTGACTGGGCTAGCGGCGCCAGCGTGACTCATAGCAGTGCCGGGGTGGCCGTCGTCCACCTGCAGCCATAACAGAACATTCGGTAAACGGCGCCTGAGGGCTTCGACCTGGGGAGCGAACTCGGCGGCAAAGACCACGATACGGGCGTCAGAGTTGTCGATGATGTACCACAGTTCATCCTCCACATACCGAAAGTTGACGTTGACATGGGTTAAGCGAGCTTTGAAGCAGGTCGTCAGCGTTTCCATATAGGCGGCATGGTTGCGCATATAAAACGCGACCTTGTCGCCGGTTTTGGCGCCAGCCTGAAGAAAATGTCGCGCCAGATTGTTTGCCCGCTGGTCCATTTGTTGCCAGGTGAGCACTCGCCCATCGTGAATCAATGCGGGCCGGTCCTGCGGCAATGCCGCGGCGATGGCTTCAAACATATCCCCATAATTCCAGACCATGTTGGCTCTCCTGCTGTTGTTTGTCTTGGGAAGTAGGGTAAGACAGTCAGGGACAGGTTGTACAGCATTGTTACGATTTAGCACAGAGACGGCGGATGACGCCTTACAGGTTGCGAGAGATGCCGCGAGCCCCATAAAAAACGCCCGGCATGCCGGGCGTTTCTGCTTATCTGCTTGAACTCGCGTCTCTAGGTATTCCCCTGATAGGCGGATACCGCGCCGATGGGCGTTAGAAATTTACACGATCGGTGATGGCGCCATCCACGTTCAGATTGATCCCTGTGGTGAACGCCGATCGCTCGCTCGCCAGAAAGACTACGGCATTGGCCACGTCGAATGCCGTTGCCATTCGGCCAGTGGGGTTTCTGGCCATTGCGCCTTTGAACATCTCGGGATTGTGTTTCTCTATCGTTTGCCAGATACCGCCATCGAAATACACGGTGCCCGGTGAGACGATATTCGCTCGAATTTTTTGGTGAGCATTCTGTTTGGCATAGCCCTTAATAAAATGCACCATCGCAGCCTTGACGGCACCATAAGAGGATGCCACTGCGGCGGTAGTACTGGATACAGAACCCACAGCGATGACGGCGGCATCGCCGTGCTGTTGTGCTGCAGCCTCGAGGAATCCCTGGCCGGCTTCAATCATATCTACCAGGCCGAACACATCCACATTGATGTTCTGCATCCATGAGTCTCGATCGATACCCTGCGCCATAGCGCCAACGTTAGATACAAGAATATCTAGTCCGCCCAGCTGTTGACCCGCCTCAAGTACCCAGACTTTCAATTCGCCTTCGGCCATCACATCCACCTGCTTGCCAATCGCCTTGATGCCCTTGGCATTCAGGTCTTTCAGGGCCTGTTCGATTTCTTCGGGGTTACGAGCGCAGATGGCGACGTTACAACCCTCATCGGCAAAGGTGTCCGCGATCGCGCGGCCGATGCCGCGAGTGGCACCGGTAATCAATACGTTGCGGCCTTTGAGTCCTAAATCCATTTTGATTCTCCTAATATGACAGGTGGTGGTTCGCCTGAATCGACGAGGGCTGATAAACAGGGGCCAAAATGCCATGCCTGACGCCATTTGACAAACGATTCCCGACTCAGGCAGGTGAAAGGCTAAGTGCAGGGGGGGGGCAGGGGT
>JABMOJ010000305.1 GCA_013204195.1 SAR86 cluster bacterium | reverse complement strand
GGCATGGCCGCATGGCCACCGCGGCCAGTGACCTTGAGTTTGAAGATGTCGAATGCGGCCATCATGGGTCCCGGTTTAATGGCAAAGGTACCGACGGCCATGCCGGGTATATTGTGCATGCCGAAGACCGACTCCACCGGGTACTTGTCGAATAAACCGGCTTCGATCATCGCCCGACCGCCGCCTTCATTTTCTTCTGCAGGTTGGAAAATAAAGTTTACCGTGCCTTCAAAGTCGCCAGATTCCGCCAGGTATCGGGCGGCGCCCAGGAGCATGGTGGTGTGCCCATCATGACCACAAGCGTGCATTTTGCCGGGGTGGGTTGAAACATGGTCGAAGGTATTCTGCTCAACGATGGGTAAAGCGTCCAGGTCGGCCCGCAGGCCGATGGCGCGATTGCCGCGGCCGCGCGTCAAGGTGCCGACCACGCCAGTGCCGGCGATACCGGTTTCAACCTCTAAGCCAAACTCACGTAATTTATCGGCCACCAGTTGTGCCGTGCGATGTTCTTCAAAGGCAGTTTCAGGATGCGCGTGGATATCTCGTCGCCAGGCTTGCATGTCAGGTTGGAACTGCTCAATGGCTTTGATAGTTTGCATAGGTGGAGACCTTAATGACTGAGTTCGTTTGTTAAAGCCGGTTGGTATAAGCTCGTTCAATGAGCATGTTGGTGCAGCCGACTTGATCGATTTGAGATCACGCAATGACTGAGTCGGCAAGCCACGTGGGGATTCATGGAAAGACTGTATGACGAGTTTGGGTCGAATGCAAATAGCCCGAGTACTGGCTAGCGCAGCCACTGAACCCGTGTACCTATAGCCTAGGGTATTGCGGTACTCAGAAGTTGTCTGACTGCGGTCGCGATGGCGGCGACATGGTTGTCAGTATCCTGCGCCAGTACACGGTTGATCTCGCGCAAGGCGCTGTCCAGTTCCAGTACATATTCCGAATTGGGTCCGCTGGGTCCGGTTGAGTCGACAATTTGTCGAGCGATACTGTCTACCGGTGCCTCACCCAGAAAGCTGGAGTTCCTTGGGTTCGCATAGTAGGTGAGGCCGGTGACTACCTCGGTAGGGCTGAAATGGATCGGTAATTGCAGTTGGTCATAGCCGCCCTGTTCTCGATGGTCGAGTCCGGCTAATACCGTTGAGGTTAGCTTCGGGTCTATGCGATAAGCCATGCCCGCACAACAAGCCTCAAGATCCTCAATCAGCGTTACGACTCGACCCGGCGCGCCGGGCATGCCTCTATGATCTGAGGAGCCTTGCCAGAACCTTCTTGAAAAGTCACGAATATAGGCCGGGCGCTGCTCAACAAAAGCAAAGTCGGCGCGCCAGATCAGCGAGCCGTAACCGAAAATCCAAAGGGGTGATGAAGATGCAGAACTTGTCATGAACGTGCCATTAGTTGCCGAGGCGATAGCGTAATTTTACTACTAAAACATCTACTAATCGCTCGGTCCATGAATCCGTGAGCAGGTTGCTGAAACTCTCTCTCGGGCGGCTCGGGACATTGGAACCCCGGGTATACACGACAAACAGGTCAGACAATGGTGCGATTTCCCAGCGATACCTGGCTTGAAATGTTAAGCGCGAGATACTGAAGTCGCGCAGGTCGTCGTCCGCAGGTTTTACCACGGGCTCCAAACGACCGTCGCCGGCGGGTACTGCCCAACGACCATCTTCAAAAGCCTTAATGCCGGCCCACTGGGCGGTGATTCGAAACTGTTGGCGTGAGCTCAAGAAGAAGTCAGCTTCGAGTTTGGGACGCCAGAAGGTGGCGTTGTAGGTGACGAACTCGCGATCGGCATAGTGTAATAGCCAGCCTTTTTTGTCTTCGAAACTGACCCCGGCTTGGAGCGAGAATCGATCGGTGGGGCGCCAGGTTAGTTGTAATTCAAGTTCTTTGCTGCCGCCACCGATGGCCTCGTCAGTATAGAATACACCGGCTTGGGCGCTGATTTTCTGTGACTCATCTGTCGCATAGAACGCGCCTGCATCGAATCGTCCGTCTATGCGGTAGTTACCGTTACCGTTACTATTGATATCATCCCAGCGGGCCGGAAAGTAGTTGAGTTTGGCAAAGACAAAGTCGTTATTGTTGAGTTGTCGTTCTTGCGAGCTGAAGAGTCCTCTTTTTACCTGCAGCCCGTCAGCGTTGTAATATTGGACTATCTGAAACTGGGTTTGTTTTGACTTGATATGATTGAAGTTTGATTCGTTTCGCTGGTAAGCATAGCGGCCACCGATCAGGTTGTTGCGCTCCAGAAAACCGAAATCATTTATCAGTAGGTCATCGCTGAAGTAATCCACCGCCAGTGAGTGTTTGCGTCCCTGCGATGGCGTGTAGCTGACATCGACGAAGGCGCCTTCGCCTTGAATACCCTCGACGTCACTGAACATCAATTGCAGGTCTGTATTCCACTGACCATTGGCAGTGAGATAATGGGCGTCGATACCATTCACCATGGCATCATTTTGCGGATGCGCCACGAAAGTGCCGAGCCAGCCAATCGAACGCCGCGCCCCGCCACTAATGTCTTCATACAGGATGCGAGCGGCGCCAAAATCCCGGCCGGCCTGCTCTACGGTCGCCGGTGCGCCGTTAATTTCACCGCGTAGCAGCGTGTCTTCTTCGAAAGCGGCAAGTGTGCCATAGCGAAATTTGCCATTTTGGCCCGTGATTTTGGCCGCGCCCACCAGTTCGGAGGGCCGGTTCGCCTCAAGTCCTGTTAGTTCCAAGCCTGGTACGCCAGTGGCTTTCGGTGCCCCACCAATGCGACGGGTGTTCAGTAGTGTCGTTGGCGTACCTCGACGATCTTGGCGGGCCCGAGGCGTTGTCGTGAAG
>JABMOJ010000304.1 GCA_013204195.1 SAR86 cluster bacterium | reverse complement strand
GTATGACATACAGATCCGTAATGCCGCGGGTGAGGCGGTGGCTGCAGAGGAAAAAGGCTTGCTGTTTATTCGAGGGATTCCCGGGGTTTCGTTGTTTAAGGAATACTATCGCAACGACGAGGCGACCGAAGCAGCCTTCGACGCGGATGGCTGGTTTAACACCGGTGATATGGTGCGCAGCGATGCTGATGGCTGGCTGTTTTTTAGTGATCGTGAGAAGGATATGCTCAAAGTGGGCGCCGAAAATGTAGCGGCCTCTGAGATTGAAAGTGTCATTATGCAAACTGGCTTGGTGGAAGAGTGCGCGGTGGTCGCGCAGAAGCATGATATGTTGGATGAGGTGCCGGTGGTGTTTGTTATTCCGAGTGCCAAGGGGTTAGATCTGTCTGCGGAGGAGTTAACTCAGGAGATCATCGGCCACTGTATGGTCAATCTGGCAGATTTCAAAGTGGTGAGAGACGTTCATATGGTGAGCTCACTACCGCGCTCGACCCTTGAAAAAATCGCCAAGAACGAGTTGCGCGCCCGGTTGCAACCGATCAAATCGTCTTAGCAATCGCCACGATGGCAACGTAGCATTGGTCGTGGCGGTGAATCAGTTGAAGACTGACCGCCAGGCATCACTGTCCTGGCCGCCAGTTACCGTGAAAACCTAATGGCATCCGGTGATCGAGATGGGCGGTCGCCAGCGGACCAGCCGCAACATTCTCGGCATCCAGAACGATAAGATGACTCTTGTCGATGGTGGCGTCATAAACGTTCGCCAATAAGTAGCCAGAGCCTTCCGGTGCATCGTCAGCGCGAGGCACGAAGACCGCTTCCGACGGGGTCATATGCTCGCCAAGATCAAGAGTTTGGCGTTGCCCGGTGTGATGGTCGACTCGAGCGATAGCGTTCAACGATGAATTTTTGCTGGCGCTGGCACCGGCACACAACATATAGCCATAACGGTACGCAAGGCCGCTGTGGCGTTCATCCAGTCGCCCAAACTCACAGGCGACATCATCCAACTGCTCGACCTTGTAGCTGTTGGTCGGCTGATCCAGGTCAAAGTGCCAGCGGGTGAGTTTCGCCAGTGCCTTGGCAGGATCGGATTTTGAGCCGTCAGCGTTGGGAAATAGTGGTGCTGCGCCATACTGAGAGACATCACAGGTAATCTTGTTGCCCACATTGAAAGCATTCATCGGGTGGAATACATAGGACGGATCGCCTTCAAACCAGCGTATATCCTCGACGCTGCCACTGCGGGGCATAATGCCGATCATATTCTGCTTATCAGGCTCCCAGGCAAAGGGTGGTTTGCCCTGCATGGCGCGATCCAGCGACGCTGTGAGTGGCATGATGGGAAATAATACGAAGTCGCGGGTGACAATAAAGTCATGCACCATGGCGCCATAGGGTGCATCGAAAAATGCTGACGTAGTGAGTTCACCATGCCGGTTCACCACGTGATAGGACATCTTGTTAGATAGCATGCCATCGACACTGTAGCCGAAGAATATCATTTCGCCGGTTTCGGGATCCATCTTCGGGTGCGCCGTCATGGGCCCGACCAGTGTGTTGCCAAAGGTCCAAGGCCCTTTGGATTCGAGGCTAGTCGGGTCCAACTCAAAAGGCGCATGGGCTTCTTCAAGCGCCAGAAGTTTACCGCCGTGCCAGACGATATTAGTGTTTGCCAGGCCATTGGTGGCCAAACCTTGTACTGACTCATCTGTGTCCAGAGGATTCATGCCGCTGAACAGGCCGCGACCCGCAGCATGCTCCAGTTCCCACTTGGTGGTTTTGACCCAGCGATTCTTGTAGGCCACGCGACCATTCTCAATATGAAAGGCGTGAATCATGCCGTCACCGGCAAACCAGTGATAGTCGCCCCTGGGCGCGTATTGTGGATTGGGACCATTGCGGTAAAAAGTGCCGTACAAGTCTGCGGGCAACTCGCCTTCGATCACCAGATCCGGCGCATCACATTCAAACTGAATGGGTTGATAAGCACCTAGTAAGTTGGGATGTTTTGGCAGCGGGGTAGCCATGGGCGTTTAATCCAAAGTCAGTGGTACTAACTTAGCAAATTACAGTTGGTATATGGAAGTTCAATTTTTGGTGCATACGTTTAGACCTCGTCTTGCTTGATGGCATCGATGACATCAGCGAATTTTTGTCGATTCACCTCGCTCAATGAGGCCAGCATCTCATGGGCCTTGAGCAGGCGCTGCTGATTATTGCGAATATCGGTTGCGGGAATGGCAATGGGCTTGCGACCTGCTGGAATGGGTTTGACGCTGTGGGTTAGATGGTCCAGCACGGTTTCCATGCTCACTTCTTGAAAGGCACTGACAAGGCTCCTTGAGGCGCGTTGTATCGAGGCTTGTAAACCTGCGGCATCAAATCGACCGATCACTTCATGCAGGGTGCCCAGCAGGGTGCTGTCGAGATACTCACAGTCGCCCAGGTCGATTAGGAGCGTCCTTCGAGCGCCGATAGTCTCTATGGCGGCGGCCAGCAGCGCCTCACCCAGGACCCAAGTGATACGTCCGGAGAGGCAAATCAGGGTTTCTGAATCGACATCAGCCTGAGTGATGACTGCGGGGTTTTCGGATTCGATTTTTTTGATGGCATCGGATTCGCCAATCTCAATGAAACGACTCTTGCCTGGACCCGCTTCCAGCAGCAACAGGGTCGTATCATCGCGCTCCTGACGTTCGATACCCTTGGCGATGTCAAAAAATGTCAAGCGCAAGGCGTCATCATTACCCCGGTATGCCCGCAAAGTTCGATCCAGTTCTTTCGGCGTTGGCGGTTGGTCTCCACCTAGATCAAAGATCCCGTCAGTCATCATCAGAATTTGGTCGCCCGGTAGAATCACTCGGCGGCATTCATCGAATACCGCGGTTTCAAATAATCCGAGCGCAGGCCCCGTGGCAGGCAAGACTTCCATGCCATCGCCGGCGCGAAGCAGTAGCGCGGGTGTGTGTCCGGCAGAAGCAAAGACGAGTTCGCTAGTTGTTAGATTGAGCAGGCACACTGCAGCCGTGACAAAGGTGCCTGGAACGCTGAGATCGCCGTGCAGTGCGCTATTCATGCGGCGCAGGGCCTCAGCCGGCGAATAAGGCTCAAGGGTCACATCATCTTGCAGGTGTAATCGATGCTTAAACATAACCGCTAACATGGCGGCACTGATACCGTGACCTGCCGCGTCAGCGATGACGAGTGCCAAATGGTGTTCGCCCACAAGCTTGACGTCATATAGGTCGCCGCCAACAATATGCCCACATCGGTAGAGTGCCTGCAGGTGGTAGTCACGCATTCGGGGCGGGACTTCCGGTAACAATGAGTGCTGAATGATTTCAGCTCGATGCAGGTCGCGTTCGATAATGTCAGCCTGGCCCTCCAGGGTATCGCACAGATCTGCCAGTTGGTTGCGGGACGCTTCGAGTGAATCATGGGAGTTCTGTAATTCGAGGCCGCTGGATTCCAGTTTCTTGATCGTCAGTCGCAGTTCCAATTGGGCAATAACCTGGCGGGACAAGGCGCGTAGCGCTTCCGCTTGCGCATCTGTGAGCTTCCGCGGGGTTTTATCAATGACACATAATGTGCCTAGCGCGTGCCCATCACGGGTGACGAGTGGCGCGCCAGCATAGAACCGGACTTTTGGGTCAGAGAGCACGAGGGGATTGTCGGCAAAACGTTGATCTAAGGTCGCATCCTCCACCACCAGCAATTCGTTCGGGTTGAGGATGGCGTGGGCGCAAAAGGCCAGGTCTCTGGGGGTTTCGGTGGAGTCTAGGCCGACGCGGGATTTAAACCATTGCCGGGACTCGTCCACCAAGCTCATCAGGGCGACGGGCGTGCCGCAAATGTGAGACGCAATATTGGTGATGTCGTCGTACGCCCGTTCGGGCAGCGTATCGAGGATGTCGAATTCCTGGAGCGCCAGTAAGCGCGTTTTCTCATCTGGCGGTAGTGTTGCAATTTCCAACTAATCCCTCCTGATAGAAGCCATGATACGTCCTATCTGAGTCTGAGTTTAAATCGGTATGGGCGCGATAGGAAGGATGAATTTAGGACGCTGGTTAGCGCAGTTTGAGGCGATTTGGGTGCCATGTCTTGGTGTTATGCGCATTGCCACCGAATTAAGTCTTGTCCCGTCGAGGAAAAGTTTACTCTGGCTTGGCTACTCACCCTGTCTATCAATGATCGCCACTAGATACCGCTTATGAGCCAGTCACCCCAACCCAACATTCTCATTATCATGACGGACCAGCACCGACCGGATCATACGGGTTTTGGTGGCAACAAGGTTGTGCAGACGCCGCATCTCGATGCCCTGGCGAAGAAGTCTATGCGCTTTGATCAGGCGCATGTGGCCAACCCCATTTGTATGCCGAATCGATCGTCAATTTTTACCAGCCGAATGCCCTCCTTGCACGGTACCCGCTATAACGGCATCGCCCTGGACTGGCGAGTCGAAACCTTTCCGCGGATCTTTAAGAACGCCGGTTATCACACCGCCCATCTAGGCAAATGTCATCTGCAAAATATGAACGTGATGGCCTCAGTGGCGAAGCGCCAGACTGATCAGATGGCGCCGGGAGATGCGATCAATTTTTCCCACTACCCGCCGGGCTGGGATGATTATGAGAATCTGGCGCGGCACAAGCAAGAGCGGGTGCAGATGCCGCAGGACTACTACGGCTTCGCTGAAGTTGATTTAGTCGTCGCCCATTCTGACCAGTGTGGTGGGCATTATTATCAATGGTTGCTGGATCAGGGTATTGACCCGACTACGATCCAGGGTGAAACGGGCGCCTGGCCCTATGACTCGCCCTCGCACATGACCCGGCGGACCCGCACGCCGGCGGAACTTTATCCCACGCATTATATTACTGAGGTGGCCTCAAGCTTTTTACAGACCCGGGCGAAGCAGCCTGACACGCCTTTTTTGGCGGTCGTGTCGTACCCTGATCCGCACCATCCGTTTACCCCGCCGGGTAAGTACTTCGATATGTATTCACCGGCTGATTTTAGCCTGCCCGATACTTACCGTGATACGCATACACATTCTGCGCCTCACTATCAAAAGGCGATCAAGCAGGGCCCAAGCGGGTTACGCCGTGGGGTTAATATGTTTGCGCCGACGGAGACTGAGCTCCGCGAGATGGGGGCCAAAGAGTACGGCATGATATCCATGATCGATGACAGTATTGGTACTATTGTTGGCCAGCTCGAGAGTCTTGGCTTAAGTGAGAATACTATTGTCGTGTTCACCAGTGATCATGGTGACATGTTCGGTGATCACGGCGTTATGCTCAAAGGCGGTATGCATTATGCCGGTTGCACCCGGGTGCCATTGTTAGTGCATGTGCCAGGTAACCAGCCTGGTAGCACCAGCAGTCTGGTATCTTCTTTAGATCTGGGTCCGACGTTGCTGGCGCAAGCTGGATTGTCGGCTTTTTATGGTATGCAGGGCATCGATGCAACACCTCTTCTAACAGACAGTACCGCGAAAGTCAGGGATGAAATTTTCATTGAAGAAGATCAGCTGAACGACATCTTGCAGGTGGGCACGCCACTGCGTATGCGCACCTTGATTACTGAGGACGCGCGATTGACTGTCTACCAGGGTTATGACGGTATTGAGTTGTTTGATTTGCAAGAGGATCCGAACGAAATGCATAATCGGGTCGATGATAAGACTCTGCAGGCGCAGATGACCGAGAGACTCATGCGCACCCTGATGGAAAATAATGACCTGTCGCCGAAACCCACTGCCTTTGCTTGAGGAAATGCCTGAAGAATGGCCTGAAGAATTGCCTGAAGAGTTGCGTTAGGAGATATCTGATGAATGAATTTACTGGAAAAGTCGCTTTTGTCACCGGCGCTGCGAGTGGCATTGGTCTGGGAATGGTGAAAGCATTTCTGCGCCAAGGTATGCAAGTGATGATGGCAGATATCGAGGAAGCGGCGTTACAACAGGCCGTTATTGGCCTTGAATCAAATGCGGTGTCGAGTGTGTTGTGTGATGTTAGCACCCGTGACTCTGTGTTTGCGGCAGCGGATAAAACCCTTGCCGAGTTGGGTAAGGTGCATATCGTTTGTAACAACGCCGGCGTCTCCACCGGTGGCCTAATCGACGAGTGCGATGAGGGTGACTGGCAGTGGAGCCTTGGGGTGAACCTGATGGGCGTTGTCCATGGTTGTCAGGCATTTATTCCGCATATCAAATCCCAGGGTGAGGGTGGACATATCGTCAATACTGCTTCTATGGCTGGTTTGTTAGGTCGTAATCCGGGTTGGACGACTTACAATGCGACAAAATATGCGGTGGTAGGCTTAACGGAATCCTTGTACGAAGAAGGTCGCCTGGGTGGCTTTGGTGCTTCGGTGCTCTGTCCTGGCGCCGTTCGAACTCGAATTTATGAAGCCCCGCGGAATCGCCCCGATCGGTTTGGGCCACAAGTGTCGAAGTCTGCTTATACAGATATTTCACGGGACATTGAGCAGGGGCTTGACCCGGATATCGTCGGCGAACTGGTGGTCGAGGCGATTAAAGCAAAGCGCCTGCATATCCTCACGGATCCTCGATTTTCGAGATTGGTCGATAAACGCTTTGCGCGCCTCGCTGCAGATTTCGAGTGGGCCGCCAACAGTGCTGCGCTTAATCCGGAAGCTTAAGTAAGCCGCTGAATTTAATCAGCTGAAACAGGTGGCATGTTGAAGCGCACCCGTGCCATCTTGACTTGGCTGCCTGCGCTGATATCAGTCCAGGTGACATAAATGTCGTTGCCTTGGCTTGTGATCACCGGAAAGCCGCTGCGTCTTGAGGATTGTGTGCCGGCGACTTCAGTCTCTGCCAGCAACTTACCCGCCTGGCTATAGAGCGCCACCTTGAGCGCGGCGTCTTTGCCATTGGTGTGTAACCAGCTGATGGCGATATCGCCAGAATCCACAATCGCCATGCTGACGCGGCCATTGGTGGCGCCTTGATCTACCAGTATGGGCGTGCCAAATGCGGCGCCGTCATTGTTTGATATGGCCAACTGTACCTTAGGTTGATCGTCCTTCGCCGTGAACCAGACTACCGCGGTTAGATGACCCTGTGCTGCGACGGCAGGACCATTGACCGGACAACCAGGGACCTTCCAGTGATCGTTAGATACTGCCAAGGGTTTAGTCCACTGATTGTCGGCAAAGCGGGTGATATAGATATCTCTGATTTCCTGCTCAGTGCGATCGCGATAAACCACTACTGGTCCTGTGGCCGTCATGGCACTACTGGTGTTGCAGCAATCGCAGGTGAGGCCGTCGAGTTCCCATTCTTCCAAGGTTTCGCCATGACGGTCAAATACAGCCGCTCGCAGGGTCATACCACCGGCCATGGTGTGTTCCTTGTTATCGGTGCCGGAATGGGGCGTTGCTGGTTTGGTGTTTCTGCCATCTAACCAAGTCATAAAGGAGCGGCCTTCACCTAAGGGCAGCATGCTCACGAAACCATGTTCAGCGCTGACACCATCCTTGTGAATGATGACGGGCTGACCCCAAGTGTGTTTTTCCTGATCAAAAAACACGGCGTTGATATCATAATCGTAGGTGCCATCGGCACTCTTTTGCAGCCAGTGCGCCACCATGCCCGTGTCAGTGACAGCCAAAAATGGAAAGTCGGCCCAATTGACAAACCAATCGTTGCCTTGCTGAATCAGATGGGCTGGACTCCAGTTGGCTTCAGTCAGCGTGGCATAGTACAAGGCACTGCTGTCGTCTTTTGACGCGACCCAGGAAAGATGCACATTGCCCTTGGCATCGGTGATCACGCGGGAGAGGCTGGTTTGGTCGGTCACGGGTGGCGTCAGCATGGAGACCTGTAGGTCCTGTGCCCGGGCGTTGAGGCCCATCAACAGTGTGCCAACTAACAGGGTTTGCAGTAGGTTTTTGAGTGCATTAGATCGCATCGATTGATTGTCTCTTACGCTTGAGTAGTGGCTCCGTCATCCAAGTTGCTGATCACGAGAGGTTATTGTTTGGTCAGTGGGGGATAGCCAGTTCAGTCAATAGTGTGTAGATCGAAGCCTTTGTTTGGATACCCACCAGCTTGGTTAGTACCTCATTCGTCGGTGACACAATATAGGTCGTCGGTAGCGCGCTGGGTGCCGGCAGGCCGAGAGCTTCGACTTCACTGAGGTTCAATGTTGGGAACTCGATACCCAAGCGCCGAGCCAAACGCAGGGTGGTTTTTCGGTCATCCTCGTCGAAATTGACACCCAATACCTGAATGTTTGAGGCGGCCAATTCATCAAAGAGAAGGTTCAGCTCTGGGATCTCGATTCGACAAGGCGCGCAGGTAGTGGACCAATAATTGATAATTTTCCAGGATCCCAGCGCTTCTATCGGCCTAGGGTTAGGTGCAATGTTAGGCGCGTGAGTAGACGCGTGAGTAGACGCATGAGTAGACGCATGAGTAGGCGCATGAGTAGGGACCTGGCTGGATGCTTGATCCGGCATTTGATTTGGCAATGCGTCGGAGCCAATCACGGTGAATCCGACCAGGCTAACGCCAGTAATGAGTAGGGCTATGATGGTGTAGCGCAAGGGGCTCAATTTAAGTGGCTCTAAAGAGTTTGAGCGCGACTACGATATAGGCGCAGCTGATCACCAATAACACCCAGGGTAATCCGATTAGCCAAGTCGCGGTGGTCGGTGTCTGTTTAATGTCAACCTCAGGTGCCTGCGCCTTGGCGGTTTTTTTTCTGGCCTTGTCCCGTTCCCTGGCCAAGGCTTTCTGTTGCTTCTTATATTCAGAGATGCCTTTCTCTATGCCTTGGGCAACCAGTCGTGTCTGTGCTTTAGTTTGCTCAGGTCGCTGGATCGAGCGCGCGATTTTCAGCGCCTCGATCTGTGATTCTTTCGAAATTTTATCGTCAGCCACTATGGTCCTGCCAATTGATGGGTCTTATGTCTGTTAGATGCGCAGTCTAACACTGTCTCGGTGCCGGTGGGCACAGGTCGCGTAACGGATATTTCGTGAGTTTGGGTATCTGCCTATATAGGGATAGGATAAGAGGTTTGAACCGCAGAGATACCTGCTGCGCTATACGATGAGGACAATGCCATGACTCACCTGCAGGCTGATACTGCCCTGAATACAGATTCAACTAACCTGGCAGTTGTGACGACAGGCACGAACACGCCGACCGAGCAGGCTGTTTATAACCGGGTCGCGACGGGGTTGGGGGAGAAAATTCACCAGGCCAAGGTTATGCAGCAGGCACCCGTTGATGGCGGCCAGATAGATCCAGAAAAGCTATTCATGCCGTCTAATCGTATTGGTCTGGGTATAGCGCAGGAATATGCGCGTATGGGGAATACGCCGGTGACTGCAGCGTTACAGCGCCGTGCGACAGAATTTGGTGTGAAGTTTGAACATCTGGGTCTCACCGTCGGCACGGTTATCCATAACGTCGATTTGAAACAGACGCTGGCGCCCGAATGGGTGCAGTTTATTCGAGAGACCTTACTGGAACGCAAGGTGATCTTCTTTCGTGACCAGAACCTGGATGAGGATCAGCAAGTGGCCTTTGGGCGGCGGTTCGGTGAACTAGACGCGTTTCCTTTTGGCAAGCCTGGTGAGAATCCCTATGTTTTAGAAATCATCCATGGCCAGGCCAGTCCTGGCATGGAAAACGGTTGGCACACAGATGTCACCTGGATGGAGAAGCCCTCCTTAGGTTCCATCGCCCAGTGTGTTCAGGTGCCACCCTATGGGGGTGATACCTTGTTTTCTGACAGTCATGCCTGTTACCTGGGATTGCCTTTGGCGATGCAGGCACGCCTGCAACACCTGCGGGGCATCAATGATTATGGTCTCTTCTTGGCTGCTACGGGTCCACGGGCGCTGCCAGCAGAGCTGGTTGATGAGATCAAGCAACAGATCCCCTTTGGCGTGAGCCATCCATTGCTGCGCACTCATCCAGAGACGGGCAAAACCGGGCTGTATTTGCACGGTGGATTTCTCCGACACGACTCGCTCTATGATGGGCGCACGAATTCCCCGCTGGGTGAGGCCGAGTCGAAGGGGATTCTGAGGGAGTTATTGCAGCAGCATAGCCGGCCGGAGTACAGCTGCCGCTTCAAATGGTTACCGGGATCCATCGCCTTCTGGGATAATCGCGCGGTTCAGCATTACGCAGCCAGTGACTATTATCCCCATGAGCGCCATTTGCGTCGAGTGACGGTGAGTGGTGATGTCCCGTTTTATGATCCGTCCAGACAGGTCAGTGCGTCATAGATAGTGATGAGCTGAGGCGTCAGGTTTTCTTATGAGCCTGCATGCGCTGTTTGAATTCATCGGTTGAGTTGGTGCGCGGATAGTCTTGAGCGGGCACGGGCACCTCAAGAAAATCACATAATGGCTGCCAGCCCATGCTGGCTTCAAAGACCAATAAACGATTCGCCGGCACCGTGCGTTTGACCGCGTCATTGTGGGCCGTAAACACAGCCTTGGCATGCTCTCGATCCATATGCCGACCGCCAAAGGTGTTTTCTACAATTAATTTTCTCGCCATCTGGCCCTGGAGGTTGCTCGGCCCAAAACTGCTATCTAACCCCTTGAAAATCGTTTCGGAGGCGCTGTCAAACCACTTGTCTGGATCTCGCAGACTTAAAATAACCTTGGCTTGTGGGTAGTGTGTCAGCAGTTCCTCGTAGAAAGCGCAGGATGGCCAGTCGACGCACGCCTGATAACCCTCGAAG
>JABMOJ010000020.1 GCA_013204195.1 SAR86 cluster bacterium | reverse complement strand
GGGTCAGACTATTACATGTCAGCATGCGCTGCATATTCGCGGGATTAGCGTCTTCAGCCAGCGCAATCTCTAACAGAAAGCCCGAGTTTCGGCCGGGATTACCCTCGCCAATTTCACTGGCATCAATGACCACCACTCGCGCATTCGGCGCCAGCTCTTGCCAGCGCCGAGCGCAGGCCAAGCCGGTAAACCCTGCACCGATGACCACAACATCAGCCACCTGCTTACCCTGCAGTGCGGGCTGCGCTTGACGATCGGGCAGCAGCGCATTCCAGCCACTTTTCAGTTGATAGTTTGGAAAGGCTTGTTTCATCTTTTTATGAAGCTCTATAAACACCGCGATTAATGAATGCCTAAGGCCGCCCCTGAACAAATCCATAGCGACCGGCCCATCCGCAGCCGTCACCATAGCAGACAACACAGCTGTCCACATAGTAGTCAACATCGGCTCTACATTGAGGGCCACATTGACAACGAAATTGACAACGACATTGCGGACAACAAGGTCCTAGCAACAGTCTACCGGCCACCGCCCGACTCGCCAGCAAACACTCAACAGTCGAAGAATAACAGCCCATGACGCCACTTGAGGCGCTAGCGGAACGGCAACTGCAGATCAGCGACGGCGGCTTGGACCTGCTTGAAGGTCAGAGACGTCATACATTGATAACTTAGGTCGCACAGCTCAGATGCACACCGGGCGCCACAGGGCAGCACACCTCTGACGACAGTCACATGGGGGCCCTTCGGGTTCCAGCGCACCGAATCGCTAGGTCCGAACAGCGCGATAACCTGACATCCGGCGGCAGTCGCCACATGCATCGGGCCGCTGTCATTACCGACAAATACCGTGGCCGCCTGACAGAGCGCCACCAGCTCGGTCATTGACAGCTGATTGCAGGCATTCACCACCGTGGCGACGGTCTGCGCCAGAAGCTGCTCCACTCGAACTTGTTCTGCACTGCCTGCTCCCACAATCACAACTTGCCAGCCCACGCCGTCTAGCCAATTTGCCAGTTCGGCGAAATGGGCCAGGGACCATTGTTTGTATTCCTTACCGGCACTGGCGCTGGGGTGGATCACGGCGATCGGCCGGCTAGTCTCTAATCCCAACTTTTTGGTCACAGTGGGAACTTCCGGGCTGGCCGGCAGGTTCAGGTAATGCCCACTGGGCACAGAAATCCCCAAGGGTCGCAGCATGTCTGCATAATCATCGAAACAATGTTGCGCCAAGTGATTCACTGGCACCAGTTGCTGATAGTTTCGAGTGCGACTGGTAAAAGCCGGACCTATCTTGACCCTGGCGCGCACCAAGCCCACCAGACGCGCCGATACCACCGTTCCATCCAGGTCGAGGGCCGTGTCGTATTTGTCCCGCCTGAGCTGCGCAACAAAGCGCAGATAATATTTGGCTCTGGCCCAGGTCGAACCTTGGGCCAACTGCCTTCGCGGATAGCTGAGCACCTTAGGTTCATCACCAATAGCGAGCCGAACCAGGTCGGTAAAATTATCATCGATCAGGAGTGTGACGTCATGACCGGAATCCAGCGCCGCTCTGATGGCAGCCAGCGCGATCGTCATATTGCCCACGAATTTGGTCGGAATGGCGAGAAGTAATTTCAATGCACACACTTAGGGAAAGTTTAACCTGCTCCATTATAGGTATAACCGCGGCCAATGCACATCCAGACGCGGGGCTGAACTCATCGATACTGAGCCCGATTAACCAAGGCCAAGCCCAAAACCCTGTTCTGCTAGCAATTTGTGACCGCTTCGAGGCAAACTATTCGGATCAATCAGGCTAGGAGCGCTGCCATGGACTTTCGTAAAACATCAGTTATCTCGTTAGCAAAAGACGTACAGGCCGGAAACCTATCTGCTCGAGAATTGACCCAGGCCGCACTGAAAAACATTGAACAGCTCAATAGCACGTTGAACGCTTTCTGCGCGGTGAACGCCGAGCAGGCATTGGGCGAGGCAGATGCGGTGGATGCAGCTATCAAACGCGGCGAATCTTTCCCACTGGCGGGCATTCCTATCGGCGTGAAAGACCTGGAAGACGCCAAAGGCTTCGTGACAACCTATGGCTCGGCGTTACATACCCAGGATGCTGTCGCGGGCAGCGACTCTGAATTAGTTCGACGCCTCAAAGCCGCCGGCTGTGTCGTGCTTGGCAAAACCAACACCCCAGAATTTGGTCATAAGGGCAAGACCGACAATATCCCCTTTGGTGCGACGCTTAACCCCTGGAATCTTGGCTATACCGCAGGCGGTTCCTCCGGCGGCACTGCTGCCGCGCTAGCGTCGGGCATGATTCCCCTGGGCACCGGCTCAGATGGCGGCGGCTCAATCCGAGGACCCTCTGCCATTTGCGGCTTAAGCGGGATCAAAACTTCCCAAGGCAGAATTCCGAATGGCGGCATTAATCCACCTGGCAGCGGCCTGCTGACAGTCAAGGGACCCATGGCAAGAACCACACTGGATACCGCCTATGTTCTGGATCAGACCGTGGGTGATTGCAAGACCGATATATTTAGCCTGCCTAATAAAACCGAGAGTTGGTATGACGGCGTGCAAGCCGCCACGCTGCCGAAGACCGTGATCTGGTCGGCCACCATGGGATTTGCGACCCTTGATGATGAAATCAGAGCCAAGTCGGAAAACGCCATCGCCCTGCTACGCTCAAATGGCGTCAAGGTCATTGAAATCGATAACATCTGGTCTGAAGATCCGGTGAGATCCTGGCTGGTGTTTTGGTTCTCGGCCAGAGCCCGGGCCCAGCAACACTTGATGGATACCGATGACTGGGAAAAGATCGACCCCGTGCTTAGAACCATGATCACCATCGGCGCGACTAAGATGACAGGCGCCGATTACGCCTCAGCGATCGACGCTGCCCACCGCTTGAACTTTGAATTAGAAATAGCCTTTGAGCAGGCACCACTGATATTGACCCCAGGCACCTGCGGACATACTCCAACCTTGGCTGGCGACGGCCTGGTTAATGGTGCCGAAACGACTAGCTGGCTTGGCTACACCATGGGCCTCAATATGACGCGCAATCCCGCTGGTGTGGTGCCTATCGGCTTCAGCGACGTGGGTATGCCTTTGGCTCTGCAAGTCATCGGCCGTCAGCGGGAAGACCTCAGCGTGCTGACCACGATGCATGCCATGGAACAGATCTTTGAGTTCAGGTCATCCGCAGCAAATGGACTCTAGCTTGCATTTGCTTGCCAACACCCGTGCGCCACGGCCTGCCGGTTAGGACTGGCCGCCTGGCGTTGCAGACCTAGATCGGCTAATCAGCTCGCGCAACTTGGCATACTTGCAAAAGCTGTTGAAGCAGCCTATCGAGATATGCACCAGACCCGGCACACCATCCAGACAGCCGCCGCGAAAGACGTAGAACTTGATAAAGCGCACCACCGGTGACAGCGTCAGCTTGGCAATGGACGCGCCCTTGCCGCAATTGAACAACTCCTCGGCCTGCAGACTGGTATATCGGTTCTGCTTGTCCAGGTAATCGCCCAACGATGCGGCTGAGTAGTGGTCTAGATCACCATCAATTCGGCCAAGGGCCTCGGTATGCACTACTTTTTCATGAACCGTGTCGGCACTCCAACGACCCTGCTGACGGTGGAACAATCGCAGGCACCAATCAGGATAACCCTCGCCGTGGCGTAATGCGCGACCCATGAAGTGATTGCAGCGATTGACCTCATAGGCCTTTTTAGCTGGCGCCTTGCCCGCGTCGAACAAGGCCTCGATGGCGCCTCTGATT
>JABMOJ010000303.1 GCA_013204195.1 SAR86 cluster bacterium | reverse complement strand
CTATTATGCCGTGTCATAATCCGCCCATCCCCCACCCCGAGATGCCGACAATGCTTTTGGGATTTCCACAATCGCGCAAGGGTGCTGGTGAAGACCCGCTGCTAATGGACCTTCGGCCGCTGTTGGAAGCTGGCGGCCTGTCAGTCCTAACGCTGAAATTGACGATAGGCGAAGACGATGCCGTGCTTATGCGAGAGATGGAAACCGCCATCGATCAGTGCGAACAAAGCAAACTAATCATTGGGGGCTTCTCCCTGGGGGCGCGCATTGCCTTGCGTGTGGCTGCACGCGTAAGACCCGCGGCATTGCTTTGCCTGGGGTTTCCCTTTCATCCGCCGGGCCAACCCCAAGAGCTGAAGACGACTGACCTTTTTATCGGCCATGACACACCAACGCTCATCGTTCAGGGCGCTCGAGATCCACACGGAAGCCAGCAAGACGCAAAAATCGACCAGCACCTGCCTGACTGCGTGCAATTGCAATGGATTGAAGAGGCAAATCATCGATTCGAAACGCGTCAGAAGTCCCCGTGGAGCAGACAAGAGCATTTGCTGACAATCGCCAATAGCAGTCTGGCATTTGCCAGGCAAACGCTGGAGTGGCACGACAATGTTTGAAGTGCAGGACGGCAGACAAGCCATATTGCAGAGCGGCTTTTCCTATCTGCCGCAATTCATTTCCGTCGCAGAGGCGGGGGAATTGATCGACTACTTCGGCGCTTTACGTCCGCTTTGGGAACAACGATTTCATGGTGCTAGCAAGCAGCGCAGCGCTAAGCACGGTCGCCGCCTAACTCGGCCTGTATATTGGTTGGGCGCCTGGCAATTTGCCTGCTTGGGCTACTACGCCGAACCGGAACACTTGAACGACCGCTGCCTGCGAGGCGAACCCTTTCCCGCGGTAATGCAGAACATCCTCGACCGGTTGGTAGAAGTGCTTGCCGCTTCCCATGAGCATGTCAGTGACACTGACACTGATAATGAAAAGTCGGCATTGCCCAACACCTGTCTCATCAACTACTACGGACGTGAGGTGGGCCAAGGGCAGCCCCGTGACTATGCTCGACTGCGAATGCACCGCGACGGGGAGCCAGGACCGGTCATCATGTTTTCCGTCGGCCAGCCTGGCTTGCTTGAATTTTTAGACCCAGAAATCAGCCCCGACCCCGAACTATCTCTGTGGACCAGACACAGATCAGTGACCATATTGAGCGGCCCCAACTTCAAGGACCGTTTGTATCATCGTATTACCCAGGTAAGAACCGGGCGCGAACCCCAGCTTCATACTGAACTGGCAGACTTCGAGCTTCGCCGGATTAGTGTTTCGTTCAGGTCTGTTCCTGAACAATACATTACCGATTTCCACGAACTGCCCGACACCGCGACCTCGCAAATAGCCGACTATGTGGAAGAACTCGCGCTGCATTCCAAGCATTACGAAGATCAACTAGCCAAGAAATAATAAATTTAGCGTCGACTCAAGCAAAGCGTTAGCCTCTGAAAGTTGCACAGCAATCGACGATCACGAAAGGCGCCTAATCCAGACCAACACCAACGTGTTTTGCGCTAAACGCAAGGCATCGAACTCTAGAGATGGGTAGGATTGATGCCTTGCGGAAATATAAATCACAAACCTCCTGCGCTAGGCACCCAAAATAACTCCTGCAGGACTCAAATATCAATGAAGCCGCAAGACCAGCGTCAATCGCCAAAATGATATCACACGCCGCACTAGCCCAATAACGCCGCCTATAGGCTCAGGATCGAATTCTCGAACAACGACGCCTCTCAATAACCGTCAGAACATGCACACTCGCAACACCACAGCAGATTTCAATTCGAGCAATGATTGATTGATTAGTGCTTACTGGAAAATATAGTATGTCGCCAGACTTTACTCGTGCGCCCTACTCCCTAGACAACGTAATACGGAACACCAAAGGCATCGCCTTTATAAATTAGCTTGTCTTGTTCCTGACTTTCGAGCAAACGGAATTAGCCATGCTATCGTTGGAGCTTGGGGCGTATTTTGGCCTTACATCGCGAGAACAACAAAAATGACAGGACGACATCAATGAGCACTGCAGCAGAAGTATCAGAAGCAGCACACGATGGTCACATAACTGGCTACGGCGAACCGGGATACAGAAACTACGTGTTGTTTTTGCTCATGGTCGTTTATACGCTGAATTTCGTCGACAGGACGCTCATTGCGGTTGTCGCCCAGCCCATCATCGACTCATTCGGACTGACCGATTCCCAATGGGGGCTGCTATACGGCCCTCCCTTTGCACTTTTTTATGCCGTTATGGGGCTACCCATCGCTCTGTGGGCCGACCGCTCCAATCGTGTCAGAGTGATTACCGTTTGTATTATTTTGTGGTCGCTGATGACTGCCTTGTGTGGATTCGCCGCTGGCTTTGCGATGCTACTGTTTTTCAGAATCGGAGTTGCCATTGGTGAAGCCGGCTGTACGCCGCCGGCCAACTCTATCATTGGCGACTACTTTATTGCCCGCAAGCGGGCGACGGCGCTGGGGATTTACGCTATGGGTGTTACCCTGGGTTCAGTCCTTGCCAACCTATTTGGCGGCCCAATTGCACAGATGGAAGGCGCTGATTTCGGCGCCTGGATTACGAGCATCGGTCTTGGCAGCTTGTTTACAGCGCTAGACTGGGCCTCAATCGAAGGCTGGAGAATTGCGTTTGTCGTCGTCGGACTGCCGGGCATTTTGATCGCAATGGTTGTGCTTTTCACCATCAAAGAGCCACCTCGCGGTTACTCTGACGGCCCAGATCTGGCCCCGACAGCACCTGCCCATTGGGGCGATGCGTTCAAAGAACTCAAACACAAACCAACCTTTTGGTGGATGGCAATCGGCGCCGCCATGGTTGCCTTTGTCGGTTATGGCTTGAGTAGCTTTCAGGCGCCTTTTTTGCAGCGCGAACACGGCCTCGATGTCCGTGACGCTGCCATCTATTTCGGCGCGCCCTTGTCATTCCTGGCCGCGATCGGCACATTTTTCGGCGGCTACCTAACAGAAAAGTTTACACCCCGCTACCAAACGGCGGTGGCCTGGATTCCCGGTATCGGCCTGCTGATCGCGGTACCTGCCTATATCGCGGCTTTCTTTGCGGAAGATCTGCGGGTCGTATTTGTGTTGTGGGGGGTTGCCGCCATGTGTCACTACGCTTACCTGGGTGCGCAGTACAATATAGGCCAAGGCGTCGTCAGCGCCCGTTCGCGCGCTACCGCCATTGCTACGCTACTGATTCTGGTCTCAGTCATAGGCAACGGTATTGGGCCGTATTTCGTTGGCTTTATGAGTGACATGTTTATGAGCCTGCAACTTGCCGACAGCAATTTTGCCGGCCAACTAACACCGGCCATTTGCGGTGCTAACGATTCCGTACTTAGCGATGCACAACGAGTAGTCTGTGATGCGGCAAACTCAACGGGACTCAAGAACGCAGTCTCCGTGACGGTATTGTGGTTCATCGTTGCTGCAGGCTGCTTTTTCATGTCTGCTCGAACGCTAAAACGTGACTTCGTCGCGCCTCTGGCAACGTCGTAAAAAGTAGCAGCGACAAGAATGTAGAGCGGCTCGCGTAGAGCGGCTCGCGTAGAGCGGCTCGTATCAATCCGGCGACAGGCCAACCATTTTGGGCAGCCTGTCGCCACACTGGCATCCGCGCCAACCGATGCCTTCCACTTGGCTTGATGACTCAGTTGGCTTCTGTGTTTTTTGGGCAACCGCCTTATCGAGTCTCCTGGCTATAACTCAACGAACTGCAACGCTTTTTTAATTTGATGCATTATCGCGGCGCTGGCTCTCCGTCGGCGGACGTGCCATGGCTTCGAGCCAAATGCTAAGTGTGTTGCTGACGCGGGCGTCAAGTTCCCTCGGCGTCATCCCTACGCGCTTGGCGTAGGGTAAGCGGAAGATTCGATAACCACGCAGCATGGCAGACAATGCTACCTGCAGCGCCTCAAGATCGTGACCTTTATCAATATCGCCATCAATAACATCTTGGCGTAGCTGGCTAAGACCCGTCTCGTATAGCGGAATCGGATCCACCGTATCATCCCCGTCAAGTACCAGCAGCGCACGCAACATGCTGTCATTGGTGTCATTGCTGACGTTCGAGCCGAAAGACCTGAGCCTTCGGAGAACAAATCCCGCTTTCACTTGATTCTTCGTGAGAGACTCGACTATCGCCTCAAACTGACGATTGATAGCAGCCCGCAGAAGCTCCTGACGTGAACCAAAATAGTGATAAATGTTACCTCGGTTAACGCCTGCGCCTTCAGCGACCTGCCGAAGATTGAGCCCGGCTAGCACGCCATTGTCTCGAATGAGCTCAAGGGCGACGTCGATAAGGCGTCGCTCCGTTTCCGCACGACTACGTTTTTGTTTCGGCGGCGACTCATTCTTAGGCTCGCTCGTAAGTACTTTCTTTTGCTTTTTCTGAATGGGGCCCACAGCTTCGGTCCTCTTTAGTCTCGCTTGCGATATCAACATTCTACGGCTATCATTGCCATAAATATAGTTAGCATAACGCTAATTAGAGATTTGGCAGGGGACACCTGTATGAGCTGGAAAAAGTGGGTCGGATTAGCGGTCTTGGCTGCAGCGATTTTTGGCGGCTATCGATTGCTACTCATTTCAAATGCACTCTCGCTGCCTAATACTGAAGAAGACATCGCGATGGTTCGCGACAGTGCTAGCCGCCAAGCCGAACAGTCATTCTATCGCCCAGAAAGACAAGCCTTGGAGGCGCAAGCGGCAAACCCGCTGAAGAATGTTTATTTTGGCGACCTCCACGTTCACACAAGTATTTCCAGTGATGCCTACCTGTTTGGAAACCGCATGGACATGGATACGGCTTACCGGATCGCCCAAGGAGAGAGCGGCGCTCTTCGAACCGGCGAACGAATCGAGCTGACCCGCCCTCTCGATTTTGCTGCACTAACAGACCACGCGGAAACTTTTGGCCGTCGTATCGCCTGTACTGGCCCCGATTTGAGCGCGGCTGGTATCGAAGAGTGCGACAAGATGGAATCGCCCTCAATTCTCGGATTTTTGGAATTACGCAGCAGGGCGCAGCAGCGGCCGCCCGTCAAGCGTTTTGACGTATTTAATGATGACCCAGTGCGCGAGCGCGATTATGCAGCACAAACCTGGCAAAAAATTCAGGATGCAGCTGACAGGCATTACCAGCCAGGCAAGTTCACCACGTTTGCAGCCTATGAATATTCGCCAGCTTTGCCCGATCGAGGCAAGCTCCACCGCAATATTGTTTTCAGATCGATGGACGTTCCAAAGTATGCGGTGTCTTCGTTTGATGCGATATCAGAAATCGAGTTGTGGAAAGAGCTCGAAGCGACCTGCACGATTGATTGCCAGTTTCTAACGATTCCTCACAATTTGAACAAAACTTGGGGGCTTGCGTTTTCCGGCGAAACGATAGATGGCGTTGCCTACACCGAGGCAGACTGGAAGCTCAGAGAACGCAATGAGCCGCTCGTTGAAGTATTTCAGATTAAGGGTAACTCAGAATGCTCTGTGGCTTTTGGTGCCGGTGATGAGGAATGCGGATTTGAGCAATTCTTCCCGCCGTGCGACGAAGGCCAAGAGACTTCCTGTATTTATCCAACGTCGATGGCACGCGATGGCCTACAAACAGGTTTAGCACTAGAGGATAAAATCGGCGTAAACCCCCTTGAGTTCGGTATGATTGGTTCAACGGACACGCATAACTCGAATCCCGGGGACACCGAAGAGTGGGATTATCGCGGCGCTACAACCTTTGCCTCTTCACCGGCAGAACGCAGAATGTCGACAGACAACGTCACTGGCATCAGGTTGAATAATCCCGGTGGCCTCGCCGCGGTTTGGGCACCGGACAATACGCGCGAAGCCTTATTCGATGCTATGCAGCGCAAAGAAGTCTATGCAACCAGCGGGACGCGCATTAAGCTGCGTATGTTCGCTGGGTTTGAGCTACCAACGGATATAGCAAGCACCGGTGATTTGGTAGCCGCCTATGAGCATGGCGTGCCGATGGGTGGCAGATTAAACGCCAATGCGGCGAAACCCACGGCCGTCTCTTTATTTGCATGGGCGGTGCAGGATCCAGATAATGCGCCCTTGGCAAAACTACAAGTCGTCAAGGGCTGGATAGAAGCAGGAACTCGGCAAGAAGTGGTTTTTGATGTCGCCTGCGGCGGTTCAACCTTAAACGTCACCACGGGCAAGTGTGAAGCGAACAACGCCCAGGTGAACCTCAACGACTGTAGCTGGGACCCTAGTGCAGGCGCTGCAGAACTCAAGACCCTTTGGACTGATCCCGATTTCAGCCCGCAAGAAGATGCTTTCTATTACGTGCGCGTGGTACAGAACCCCACCTGCCGCTGGACAACCTATGACAGTTTAAGACTCGGGCGCGAGCCACCCACTGACGCCGCGGCGACAGTAACAGAAATGGCATGGGGCTCACCTATTTGGATTAAGACCGGAGATAACCCAGAAAAATGATAAACGAAGCGGCAAGAGTTAGGCAGCACAGACCAGCAAGTTACCTTATCGTGTTCGCCCTGGGGGCGTTTCTAACGGCCTGTTCAGATGACTCAAACCAGGCGTTGAGCATGCCAGCAGAGCGACACGGCGACGAAAGTTTAATCATGGAAACGGCAAAGATCGACGCGATGCTGGTCGAGCAGGCAAAAGATGGTGGTTGGGCGGCGCAGATTTTTGAGACAGATAGCGCACTGCTGCAACGCGAAACCGAACCTGCTGCAGCCGAAACAAGCAGCCCCGAAGACGTATCGAAAGAACGCAAAGCCTATTTTGGCGACTTACATGTACATACCACCTACTCCTTCGACGGTTATGCCTTCGGCACGCTCGCCACACCTTACGATGCCTATCGT
>JABMOJ010000302.1 GCA_013204195.1 SAR86 cluster bacterium | reverse complement strand
CTGATCGAGCCGGCGCGGAAAGCCAGTTGCAGGGCCTCGGTTATAGTTGGCAATGGCAGCCAGACGACAGTCTGCAGGTGACGACACCGGTACTGCCGGCGGTGGTGGACCTCGGTGATGGTCGCAAAGCGTTTTACAATCAGTTGATTGCCGCTTATATGGGGTGGGCTGGGGTCAAGGCGAACCCTGCTGCGTCCTTGGTGCTGGGTGATGGCTCGACGATCCCGATTTTTGTTTTTGAGGAACTGGTTTCGATGGCCGCCGCCTTAACCTTTGATCTTAATTGGCAAGACGGGGACATTGCGCTCATTGATAATCGGATCACCATGCATGGTCGCCGGGCTTACAGCGGCGACCGACGGCGTCAGGTATGGGTGGCGCTGGCAGCCGCTAGCGCTTGATGGCCGGCCATACAGGGCGATCAGTGGTGCGTAAATAAGCTGAATCATCGGCGGGAAATAGCGTATCCTTGAGGTCTGCTATTATTGCCACTAGGCACCCGTCTCATTAGGCCCCCATTAAGAGCAGAAAGGGCAAGCCCGCATCAGGTTGTAAAAAAGCTATGCAAGTTACAAAAACACCCGCATTCGTCGCTTCGCGTGTATTCGCGCATGCGTCCTATTCAAAAGCATTTTTCCAGTTGGGCCATACCATCGCTATCTATGGGATGACCATCGGTTTGATGTTTGCGTCATTATCTGTGCATTACGGCGTGACGCTGCTGCTGTCACTACTGGCAGCGGCTGCTTATCTGCGGTTGTTCATGATTGGTCATGATTGCTCCCACGGTTCATATCTACCTCATAAATGGCAAAATATGCTGTTGGGTAACATGATGGGCGTGCTGACCAATACGCCGTTTCAATATTGGGCCGGTCAACATGCCATGCATCACCGCAGCACCGGTAATCTTGACAAGCGCGGTGATGGTGATGTCATCACGCGCACCGTGGAAGAATATGTCAACTCAGGTTGGTTCAGTCGGCTCTGCTATCGGGTTTACCGCAATCCTTGGGTGTTGTTTTTCTTTTCGGCGCCGTTGCATTTCGTCGTTCTGCAGCGAATTCCATTGGGTGAGCAATCTAAAACTTGGGGTGGATGGTTGAGCGTTATGGGCACCAATCTCGGCATTCTGATTTATTACGGCAGCATGATTTTGATCTTTGGTTTGAAGCCATTTTTGTTAGTCTACGTGCCTGTTGTCATGTTGTCTTCGCTGGGTGCGGTCTGGTTATTCTACGTCCAGCATCAGTTTGAGGATGCCTACTGGGAACGCAATGGCGTCTGGAATTATCATGACGCGACCCTTGAGGGTAGTTCGTTTTATGACCTGCCGCGATGGTTGCACTGGGTGAGCGGTAATATCGGCTATCACCATATCCACCACCTCAACCCGAAGGTACCAAACTATCATTTACCAACTTGCTACGATGATCAGCCGGCATTGCAGAATGCCCGCAAACTGGGAATCGTTGAAAGCTTGTCTACGGCCTGGCTGGCACTATGGGATGAGAAGGCCGGTAAAATGGTGTCCTTTTCTAGCCTTGGCGCGCCTGGGCGCACGACCCAGTAGGTCAGGTTTTCCGCAACCGGCGTCTCTGCCTTAGTGTAGGGTCAGCGGTTGCCAATCGCCGCTGAAGGCTTGGGTATCACGCCATGTGACCTGCTCGGGTTCTGGCAAAATAGACATGTGTCGTGCAATCTCAATCTGTGAGCTGGCCTCTGCCGATCCGAATTTGAACGAGGTGATGTTCTCGGTGGCAAAGTCGATGAGCATAAAGCCAGGCCATTGCTCGCCTTTCAAAGTGCCTGCGTTGATCAATGTCATAGCATCAAAATGAATCATGGTGCGGAAATGCATATGTCCATTAATCACATAACGATACCTGCCGCCGTCTATGAGACGGTCTAGTGCTGGACTTTGGATCATGGGCATACGTGTCGACCCAGGCCAAATTTTCTGCAGGTCATTCTTGCCAATACCGTGGCATAGCAATAATCGACCCGCCAACGTCTCGAGCTCAATGGCGCTGGGTAGGCTGTTGAGATAGGCCAAGCTGGCATCTTCAAGGTCATCTTGGCCGTGGGCATCGGCAAGGTGCCGAACCTTGTTTTCAAGTAGCCAGCGATCATGGTTGCCCCGCACCGTGCTGACGTCGTAGGTTTGTAACAGGCGTAATGACCGTTCCGGACAGCCGCTGCCATCAACGACGTCGCCAGTGCAAATGATTCGGTCAACGCCGGCGGCCTGCAGATGGTCGAGGGCGAGCTCCAGGCGGGCATCTTCCGCGTGCACATCGCCAATCACGCCCAGCCGAGCAATCGGTTGCGTGGCTAACGACACAGGTAGTCCCAGATAATATTCAAGCGTTCCTGGGTGCTGCGAGCCTCAAGAATGGCCTGCATCATGTCGGGATCGAAGCGCAAGGTCTCGAACAGCTGAAAGCTGAATTCATCGGGTTGCAACGCTTGCCATTCTGAACCATTAATCAGGTTTTCAAATTCCGGGTTTGTCGCGCCGACCATGACTAATAGTTTTGAATTGATCAGCAGCTGTAGATCACGATTACGTCCCTCGATAGACATCGCCTCGCTGGGGTCAGGCACATCATCATGCAGCGGCTGACTGGAGACGATGCGGTAGGGGATAGACTGAATCTCTTTGATGATTCGCAGGCGCTGTTCAATGCGAACCTCGGCCATGATGCGGCCGTCGGCTGTGGTCTCGATAATCTCACAATAGCCGGCGGAAAATACCGCTTGAGGCTGATAAGTCGCTTGATTGGAGTTCATGGCCTCTGCTTGAGTCTGATTCGCTTTCGCCGCGCGAATAACCTTGCGAGTATGACAAACACCGATCATGCGCTGATCCCTGACGCAGTCATTGATCATTTGTCGATAGCGCGGTTCAAACACATGTAAAGGAACGACTGTGCCAGGGAATGCGACCAGGCTGGGGATCGGAAACAGGGCAACTTCGAGAGGCTGTGACAACGTTGGCTCCGGTGTGGGTTGGCAGTCTATACGATAACATACCGCCCCCTAGATCACTGCGTGTTGGCTAGACGTATTGAGCTCATGCTGGGTCATGTCTTGCGGCGAAGGGCAAATCCAGGCGTGAGGGGCCGAGCCCCGCCTGACCGAAGATTACACCTCGCCAAGGTGAGGCACACTTATCT
>JABMOJ010000301.1 GCA_013204195.1 SAR86 cluster bacterium | reverse complement strand
GGGCATTAATGCCTATTTCCAACAGGTAGATATCAGGCCCACCTGGGGTCAGAAAGGCAGCCTGACGATCCGCTATGAACATGTCGTCGCGGCGGGTCATCTGCCGAATGGTCTGCGCTATGTGGTGGATTTCTTGCCCGATGCGATGTTTGGTGAGATCGATAGAGTGCCTAGCGCCGATCGAGATGCACGGTCCATGTTTTTCAGTAATAAGGGTGCTGAGCAATTGTTGAAAGGCGACCAGATGGGTGCCATCCACTACCTCCAACAAGCGGTTCGACTAAGCCCCGAGTCATCGTCTGCCTGGACCAATATGGGCGCTGCCCAGCGCCGTGCTGGTAATCTGGAGCTGGCAGAATTCAGTTATTTGCATGCGTTGCAGCGCAGCCAACAAAATTTATCCGCCTTGAATAACCTTGCCGCGCTATATGATGCTCAGGGCCGTGTGCATGATGCCGAAGAAATCACCAAACGCGTGCAGCGCTATCGACGGCGCAATCCTTACTATCACTTTTTGTTGGCTAACCGGTTTTTTGACGCTGGCCAGTTCCTTGAGGCAGAAGTATTACTGCAAGCGGCCATTCGGCTGAAGGATGATGACCCGAGCTTCTACCGCGCTCTGGCGCTGACTTACGCCCAGCTAGGCGACGAGCGGCAGGAACGACAGATGCGGCAACGGGCCAACCGGCTCGGTGGCTCAGACCCTGCCGCGCTCGATCCAGGGCTAAGTCATCGCTTTCGAGTCGATCGCAGCGACCCGAATGACGGCGCTATCGCCAGGATTCAGAACCGGAGTCAATGAAAAGCGGCGGTAATTGATCCGACTCGGCGCTATACTCATGGGCTTTGCTCGGGAGATTCACTTGTCCTTCAGTCTGCTTGGCCTTTTAGCCGGTATCAGTCTACTCGCGATTATTGCGCAACTGGCGGCCTGGCGATTGCGTTTGCCTGCCATATTATTCTTGTTACTGGCGGGCATTGTTGTTGGGCCGGTATTGGGCTGGCTGTCACCGGATGCGTTGTTTGGCGATCTGCTGTTCCCCTTGGTGTCGCTGGCTGTGGCGGTCATTCTGTTCGAGGGCAGCATGACCCTGCGCTTCAGTGAACTGCAGGAGATGGGCAAAACGGTTCGCAACTTGGTGACCATTGGCGCGCTGGTGACGTGGTTAATCACGAGCATCGCCACCCACTATTTTATTGGGTTTGACCTAAAATTGGCGTTTCTCTTCGGCGCGGTGGTGGTCGTGACCGGCCTGACGGTGATTGTCCCTATGTTGCGCACGGTGCGCCCCAACGGGCGAATCTCTAACGTCTTGCGCTGGGAGGGTATCATTATTGATCCGCTGGGCGCGTTATTGGCGGTGCTGGCGTTTGATTTCTATATCGCCTCCGCCGGCGAATCAGCATTTATCAGTATTGCGCTGGCCTTTGGCGAAATTGTTGCTGTGGGCACCGTCGCAGGTCTACTCGCCGGATTTGGCTTGGGGCAACTACTCAAGCATTACTTGATTCCTGAATATTTACGCAGCGTCGTGACGCTGCTACTGGTTTTTGTTGTGTTCGTGATCGCCGATGAATTGGTCCATGAGTCGGGCTTGTTGGCGGTCACCATCTTTGGCATTACGCTGGCCAATCTACCGGATGTCGAGATCGAAGATATCCTCGATTTCAAAGAGACCCTGAGCATTCTGTTGATCAGTGGTCTCTTTATTCTATTGGCGGCGAGGATTGACCCGGTGGCGTTTATGTCGGTGGGCTTGGGAGCGCTGTTGCTGCTTGGGACCGTGATGCTGGTTGCCAGACCGGTGTCAGTAATGTTGTCGACGCTGGGTAGTAGCTTAACAGTCCAAGAGCGATTACTGATCGCGTGGATTGGTCCTCGGGGGATCGTGTGCGCGGCCGTTGCGGCGCTGTTTGCCTTGCGTCTCGAAGCGTTGGCTGTGCCAGAGGCTAACCTGTTCGTGCCACTGGCGTTTTTCATTATATTGGGTACGGTTGTGATTCAGGGCTTGTCTGCGAAACACGTCGCGCACTGGCTTGGCGTTCGGGATCCCGCGCCTTCCGGTGTGCTGATCACCGGCGGTGGTCTCGTGGCACGACGAATTGCCAAGGCGCTGCAAACAGCTGAAATCAAAGCGGTCATTGCTGACAGCGACTATGAAAATATTCGGTTGGCGAGAATGGAAGGCTTGGAAACCTATTATGGTAACCCGATGTCTGAACATGGCGACCGTCATCTGGAGCTTGCGGGTCTAGGCCGACTATTGACCATGTCGGGCCGGGTGAACCTTGATGCTGTGATGGCGATGAACTTTCGTCCCGTTTTCGGCGCTCAAAATATTTATGAGCTGCCGATCAACGTCGATGGCCTGAAGACCAAGCACCAAGTTGCCTCGCGGCTTCGAGGTAAGCATCTGTTTGGTGAGAAAGTCACCTATAATTTGCTGGCTGGCAGACTGAACTCGAGGGCCGAGATCAAGTCAACGTTGTTAACGGCAGAGTATGGCCTGGAAGCCTATGCCGCCAGCTATGCGGGGCGTCACTTGCTGTTGTTCGCTATCGATCCTGAAGGCCGGTTACAAATCTATACTGAGGTGCCGAATTTCACGGCTGAGCCAGGCTGGCGAGTGATTAGCTTGGTTGAGCCAGAAGCAGAAACTGAAGCGGAGACTACGGTTGGCTGAGTCTATGTCTCGATCTGGCCGTGCCAGAATGATTAGTGGCTTTCTGTTGGTGACCCTGGCGTTACACGTGCCGATATTTTTTTATCCTATTCTGCGGCTCTGCGCTTGGCTAGAACTTTCTGGGTGGGCAACCTTGTTGGTGTTTGTGCCGCTTGCCAGTAGTCAGGTCGTCAGTCGAATTTTTCTGCGCCATCGAGTGTCGAGCTTTGCTCGAGGGCTGCGCAGGCTCGCTGATTTCTGGCTTGGTCTGAGCCCCATCGTGGTGATGACGCTGCTGGTGGCCGAGGTGGTCGTCCTGCTCGATCTGGCTGCAGCGTTTGATGCGGCCGTTGTGGTTATCTGCTTCAGCGCTATTGTCGGCATTCTTGGCTTGATCAATGCGATGTCTTTAAAGGTTAAGACGATTCGCTTCGATAGTCCCAAGCTTAGCCAGCCGGTACGATTTGTCCAGATCACGGATGTGCATATAGGCTCAAGAAACAAAGGGTTTCTGGATCGAGTCATACATAAAATCAATCAGCTGGAGCCGGATTTTTTGTGTATTACTGGGGATTTTATCGACGCCCCCGGGGTGACTGAGGCCACCTTGCAAGCCCTGACCACGGTCGTCGGGCCCATTTACTACTGCACTGGAAATCACGAAAAATATGAGGACTTCGAGGCGATTCTTACGCGGCTGACCAACCTGGGTGTCACTATCCTGCGTGATGATAGTTTGCATCACCGCCATGATTTGCAGGTAATAGGCATCGATGATATGGAAGATGCTCTGCAGGTAAAGCGCCAGCTAGATCTGTTGGATGTTGATCTACAGGCCTTTGTTTTACTGCTCTATCATCGGCCCAAGGGGCTTGAGGCAGCGGCTGCAGCAGGTGTTGATTTGATGCTCAGCGGGCATACCCATAATGGCCAAATCATGCCATTTAACTTGATCGTAAACCGAGTTTTTGATCGAATAAAGGGCATGTACCAACTAGATAAGACTCGGCTCTACGTTTCACAAGGGACGGGTACTTGGGGGCCGGTGATGCGGGTCGGCACTAGCAGTGAGATTACGCTGTTCGAGCTGTACCCAACAGCTACGTTGAGTCAGTAAATAGTTTGCCAAGGCTATTTTTATGCGAGTTAAGGTGGCAGGGTGCATGTTAAATTTTACACAGTGACGATAAGCCTGTATTTTTTTGACAATAGGATCGCGGTTGATCAGGGTAAATAGGCTTTGATCAGAGGCTTCTCTTCGATAACGACAACGCCAGGGAAATTAAATGACAACGGATTCATTCAGAACAGACACTCGAGACTGGTTGGAAGCCAATTGTCCTGCATCTATGCGAACGCCTATGCCGGCGGACGAAATGTCGGGTGGTGGTCGACGGGCTCGCTATAAAAACCCAGAAACCCTCCAGTGGCTCAATCTGATGGCGGCCAAGGGATTTACGGCGCCGACTTGGCCGAAAGAATACGGTGGTGCTGGGCTCAGCCCGATAGAAAATCAAATTCTGCGAGAAGAGATGACTCGCATTAATGCTCGCCCAGCTCTGTCTGGCATGGGCTTGTCCATGATCGGGCCGGCGCTGCTTGAGTATGGCAGTGACGAGCAAAGAGCCGAGCACTTGCCGAAAATCGCCAGTGGCGAGATTTGGTGGTGCCAAGGCTACAGCGAACCTAACGCGGGATCTGATCTTGCCAGTCTGCAGACCAAGGCGGTTGTCGATGGTGACGACTACATCATCAACGGCCAGAAGGTGTGGACTTCAGGCGCGGATAAAGCCGATTGGATCTTTTGTCTGGTGCGTACCGATGTAGAGGCGCCCAAGCATAATGGCATTACGTTTATCCTGTTTGATATGACGACCCCCGGTGTGACCGTTAAGCCGATCAAGCTGATCAGTGGTCTGTCACCATTCTGCGAAACCTTTTTTGAGGATGTGCGGGCACCCCGAAAGAACTTCATCGGTACTGTTAACGATGGCTGGACAGTTGCGAAACGCTTGCTACAGTACGAGCGGACCATGATCGGTGGTGGCACTGGTGGTGGTCAGCGGGGCAAGTCCTTGGCAGAGATTGCGCTGGAATATATCGGTCGAGAGTCGGGTCAGGCTGATGGCAGACTCGCCGATCAAGCTCTGCGCACTGACCTGGTGAATCATTCCATGAATGATCGGGCCTTTGGCCTGACAGTCAAACGTAGCTTTGAAGAATCAAAGACCAACACGGCACCGAGCTTTGTGTCTTCGATGTTTAAGTACTATGGCACCGAGCAGAATATTAAGCGTTTCGAGTTGATGCAGCGAGCCATGGGTTCGCAAATGCTCGGTTGGGAAGGCGAGGGCTTCGCTGAAGATGAGTTGACTCAGACGCGAGCCTGGCTGCGCTCGAAAGCGAATTCCATCGAGGGCGGCACGTCAGAGGTGCAGCTGAATATCATCTCGAAACGAGTCCTTGGATTGCCAGACTAGCCTGCGCCTCAACAGTCATTCTCACGTGATGAGAGCGCAGGATTAAAACTGGGTCGAGGGGTGATGATGGTCGGGGTGCTCGGGTGGTGTTCAGACAAGAGCGGCTAAAAGTGCTCGCTGACCCGCTCGAATAACACGGTTCGATGCGTCTGCGCATCTGTATTGATATCGAGCAGGTAAATATCCGCAAATTCGCCGACCCTTGGTCTATAATGCGCGCCTTAATAACTGGCAAAATGGTGCATTGATGGCAAGCGGCAAAGCAAGCCCCACGTCACACTCATATTATTCGCAGCGCATGAAACTCCATTACCTGGACTGGGGTAATGAAGATGCACCGCCCCTGTTGCTGGTTCACGGTAATCGAGATCACTGCCATAACTGGGACTGGGTTGCACAGGAGTTGCGAGATCAATATCACATCATTGCGCCCGATTTTCGCGGCCATGGTGACTATCAATGGGTATACGGGAGTGCTTACAGTCATAGCGAATATATTTACGATCTGGCGCAGCTGATTCATCAGCAGAATCTCGCGCCGCTGCACATCATCGCGCACTCGTTGGGTGGTGGCGTGGCGTTGCGCTATGCCGGTATCTATCCTGAAAACATCAAAAAAATGATTGTCATTGAGGGTACTGGTGGGCCGCCGGCGATGTATAGCACGCAGCCTGTGCATGAGCGTATGCGCCAGTGGGTCGAAGACACGCGTAAGATGGCCGGTCGATTGCCCAAGCGCTATGCCAATTTAGATGAGTCGGTGCAGCGAATGCAGGAGGCCAATACGCACCTGAGTGCCGAGCAGGCGAGGCATCTCACGGTACATGGCAGCAACCAGAATGAAGACGGTACCTATAGTTGGAAGTTTGACAACTATACCCATGTCATGTCGCCCTACGATATGAGTCAAGAGCAGTCTCGAGAATTGTGGGCGCGCATCGCCGCGCCAATACTCTTGGTGAGTGGTAAGGAGAGCTGGTTTCGGCATGGTCAACGCGAAGACCCCGCGCAATATTTCAAGAACGCCAGACATGTGGTTGTAGAGCGGGCGGGACATTGGGTTCAACATGATCAGCTGGCCGAATTTTTAAGTTTAACCAATGATTTCTTTGCTGAGCCTGAGTAATAGGTAGGCTGCCGGTGCCCGTTAAAATTATCGAGACGCTTGGTCAATCCTCAGGCCATAAGTCTCGATGTACTCCACCAGCACATCCCTGACCAGCCGTTGGCTATCCTTGACCGTGAAGTGTGTTGGCGCCTTTTTGCTGGCCTGGGCCGCAACGAAGCTATTCGTGGCGACCCGATACGTCATGTTGTCTGCCAGTTCTGGCAGGCGCCAATGTGGTTCACCCTCCATAGACAACATTTTTTTGATGTCTGAGCCGCGTGCCGTTACCGTGACTACCGAGTTGCCAAAGGGTTCAATGCTCCAGATGTCACGAATGGTGATGCTGCCGCGGCGGATTCGGTCTCGAATGCCGCCGCTGTTATAGAACCCAAAGTCCGCACCAGTGTGGCGAGCTAAAATGGCTTCGATGATGGGTTGTAGGTCTGCTCTTGAGTAATCACGGTCGACACGACTGATGTCTACGTCGACGATTGTTTCAACAGCCTGCTCCCAAGTCGCGACCATGTCAGCCACGAATGCGTCGGGGGGAGGTAGCTCTTCGGCAGCGATGAGTTTGCCGTTGAAGCTCGTGAGCTTGTGGTTTTCCGTATCGACCCCTAATTCTAGATAGCCCACATAGGCGCCATAAAAGCCTGCTTGGACCACATAGGTATCGTTGATCTTTACCGGTGGTGCAACGGCGGTGTGCGAATGACCGCCGATAATGATATCGATATTGTCGATGGCTGCAGCCAAGCGCTGTTCTTCTTCGTGCCCCAGATGGGACAGGACCAGCACCAGGTCAACCAGCGGATCAAGGTCTTCGACCTGGGTCCGCAAGATGGCCTCCGGTGAATCAAAGGCCAGGTTTGAGTTCCCCACGGGCGTGATCAGGTCAGGTGTCTCGGCGGTAATCAGACCGATAACGGCGATCCTGATGCCATTAACCTGCATGATCAGGCTGGCTTCGTCTGCCAGTAGAGCCCCATCAGTGGTTCTGGCATTGGCGCTCAGCAACGGGTAACCCGCAGTCTCGCGGAATAAGGCGATCTGGCGAGAGCCATGATCGAACTCATGGTTGCCCAGTGCGCCGGCGTTGTAGCCGACCCGGTTGAGGATGGCAAAGATGGGCACGCCCTTGAAAAGCGTGGAAACAGGGGTGCCCGAGATGCTATCGCCAGCATCCAAAACCAGGACGCCCGGCTGCTGTTGCCGAGTCTGATCCACCAAGGCGGCGATGCGTGCCGCGCCGGCGAATTCCGCGGTTTGTTGCATATGGCCGTGCAAGTCATTGGTGTGAATGATGATCAGGGATCGTGTGTCCGCCCATGCCGAGGGCGTTAGCAGTGCCCAGATGGCGAGGCCAATCAGCTTGATCGCGTTATGCATTCGAGGGTACCTGCAAGGCGGCATTAAACCAGTCGATCAGTGCGGGATTCTCGGTTCGGGCGTAGCTGTGGGATAGCCCGGCAATTTCCCGATAGGTTAAGTCGGCGCCTGCTTGTTCGAGTTCTGCGCGAGCCATCCTTGCGATCTCCACCGGGAACATCCAGTCGAGGGTGCCGTGCACTAGGTAAATGGGTTTTTTGTGCGCATGCTGAAGGCGACCTTGCATCACAATATCGGGATGTAACACGCCGGAAAAGGGTGCCAGATGGGTAAAGGGGGAGTCTGGGTTCAGGCCTGCCTGCAGGCAATAGGAAGCGCCATCAGACATGCCGGTTAAGAGAATATGATCGTTATCAATCGTCCAGTTTTGGCGCAGGTAAGTCAGGATCTTGACTAGTGCAGGTAGGTCACGGTCCGGACCGTCGAGAGCCCAGGTGTTACCGGTGGACGTGGGGGCGACGAGAATAAAGCCCCGGGTACGGGCTTCGCGCAGCCAAGACCAGATAAAATCGCTGCCGTGGCCAGTTCCTCCGTGGAGCGCCATCACGACGGAGGTCGGTGCTTGCAGGTCAAGATTTTCTGGTACATAGACCGAAAATCCACCCCTGACAGTGCGCGCATTGGCGACGCTGAGAATGCCGCGTGGTAAATCCTCACTCACGATAACGTCCGCTGGGGCAACTTCCTGATGGGCCAGTTGGCTGAGCAGTCTGCGATTGGCGCGGGCCTCAGGCTCGAGAAAGTACTGATTCACGGGCGTCATGGCGGGGGCCAAAGCGTAGATCTCCTCCTGTGCTCGGCAATGAGCCCGCATGGCTCGCATCATGGGTGCGATATCGGTGTGATCACCGGTGATTCCCTCGCAAGCTCGCAACGCGTAGGTTGCTGCCTGGTGTAGGGTCGAGCCGATCGCCGCGATATCCGGCGGAAACTCTACCGTGCTAAAAAAATTGAAATCCTCTCTCAGTCGGGCCTCAAAGGGTTCGAAAGTGAGCTTGAGTTGGGCGCTGTGGGTTGGATGAAAATTGCGCTGCAACTGCTCGAAGGCCTCCATGGCAGTCAACATTGAGGGAACTATTCGAGTGATTGCGCTGAGTAGTTGGTCATCGTTTTGGGGCATGGGCGAGGGTCAAATGGCTTTGATGAGCAACTATACGATATTTTTCCGTAGGCTTCCCGACTATGATGCCTCTGGATGAGAACTCACTAGGACGCACCGGGCCGCTCAATGAATTACACGTTTCACCAACCCCCCCCCTGCCATGACCCGCTGCCGATTATTTATGCAGACGATGATATCCTGGTGGTGGATAAGCCTGCGGGTCTGTTGTCTGTGCCCGGGCGGATCATGAAAGATTGTGTTCTGAGTCGTGTGCTGCAGGCGTTTCCGCAAGCCAGGATCGTCCACCGACTCGATTTAGATACCTCTGGTGTGATGGTGCTGGGTCTGAGTCAGCTGGCGGTGTCTGATCTGAATCGACAATTTCGTGAAAGGTTGGTGGTGAAAAGCTATGCCGCTGAGGTCTTTGGCATTCTGGACCAGGCCCAAGGCGAGATCAGCTGGCCAATTGCACCCGATCCGGTTAATCGGCCTCGGCAAAAAATCGATCCGGAACATGGCAAGCACGCCATTACGGAGTATCGACTGATTCTGCAGGGCCCGGAATCGGCACGCCTGGCATTATTTCCCTTGACGGGCCGCAGTCATCAACTCCGCCTGCATCTTGCTCATCTGGGGCACCCCATACTGGGCTGTGACCTGTACGCTCATGAAACCGCTTTTCAGGCGGCGTCAAGACTGATGCTGCATGCGGAAAAGCTGGGCTTTAGTCACCCTAGAACAGTCAGGCCAGTAACGTTTTCCTCGCCAGTGCCCTTTCCCCACGAGGCTAGCCGGGATTAATGTGCGTAGAGCGCCGGATTGGCGAGCATATAGGCAGGGCCATGGGGGCTGTTGATCGCCGCATTCTCGCCATATAGCGAGGCTTTCATAGCGCCATAAACCTTGCGGTTGGCCCCGAGTCGCGCAAGGCCTGCGGCTTCGCTGATCGCGGCTGCCTGGAGACCTTCTATTGTGGCGGTGCCCTGGACGATGCCGGCAGCTAGTGCCGCTGGGCCAGTCCAGCGCCGGGCTAGCTGGACTGTCTCGAAGAACACATTCATCGGCAGTTTGTGGCGAAATAAAGCCAGCTCTGGCTGGGGTATGACCATCCCGATCTCGACCTCGTTCGCACAAGCGAAGCCCCGGTCTTCGCGCATCCAGCGTTTGTCGTGACACAGAGCGCACATGAAACCTGCGCCAAAGGCATGACCATTAATCGCTGCGATACTGGGTAACGGGAGGCTGATGATCCGCGCCATCAGCGCCATGAATTCGGTGCCGAAAGCGTCGCGATCACCGCCGCGATGATCTCCGGTGCTGGCCCGCCAGTCCAAATCCAGGCCGTTAGAAAAGAACTTAGCACTGCTGGATGTGGTCACCAGTGCGGCTGGACCCGTAGAGGCCTCGACCTCATCGAGTGCGGCATTGAATTGCCGAACAAACGTCGTATTCCAGCGGTTTTCGCCATCGTTCATGGTCAAGATAAAGACGTCGCCCTCGCGGGTCAGGTCGATCATGGGAGCTCCAATTTTCGGTAATGACAAGTTTTGGTGAAGAGTGGTCGGGACTATACCGGTTACTGGCCTGCGCTGACAATATTTCAAGGCAAGCGGCGTTCGAAGCAGGATTTATCGTCAGAGGTCTGGCGGTCCAGATAAGGCGAAGCTTGGCGTAAATAGTCCGCAGCGGCACCTGACTCTGCTATTATCTGCAGTTGTCGATAAATGAACGAAGCAACGCCGCGATCATGTGCCCATGTTAAATGTCAGTCAGCTCTCCTGCGAACGAGATCATCGTCTCTTGTTTGAGAATCTGTCGTTTGTGGTGGGCGAAGGTGAGGTGCTTTTGGTTGAAGGCGGCAATGGTGCGGGGAAAACCACGTTGCTGCGGATTTTGTGTGGACTCTACACCGAGTTCAACGGTTTGGTCGACTGGCAGCTGTCACAGTCACCTGTATATGTTGGGCATAAGCCTGGGGTCAAGGACCTGCTGAGTGCCCGTGAAAACCTCGCCTGGTTAACAAGCTTGCACCAGATTAGCGTCACAGCGGCTCAGATTACTGAAGCATTACGACAGGTGGGGCTGCGGGGCTTTGAAGAGGTGCCGTGCGGGGCCATGTCTGAAGGTCAGCGAAAGCGAGTTAATCTCGCTCGGCTGTATTTGCTCGACAGTCAGGCCTGGGTGCTTGATGAGCCATTCAGCGCGATTGACGTTGCGGGGATTGCGAGTCTTGAAGCGCGGATAGATATGCACCTGGGGAGCGGCGGTTTGCTGATACTGACGAGCCACTTACCCTTAACATTGTCGCGATCGGTGAAGACGTTGAGGCTGGGTCAGTGAGCCTGTTTTGGGGTGTTATCAAGCGAGAGTTGCTGATTGCCTATCGCAACTCGGCTGACCTGCTCAATCCGCTGATTTTCTTTGTTATCGTGATCAGTCTGTTTCCGTTGGGTATTGGTCCTTCCGAACAGGTGTTGAGACAAGTTGCCCCGGGGATAATCTGGGTCGCTGCTTTACTCTCGACCTTGTTGT
>JABMOJ010000300.1 GCA_013204195.1 SAR86 cluster bacterium | reverse complement strand
GTGTGTACCTGCAGTCGACCATTTCTGTGGCAGAGGGTCAGGCTTTTGCTCGCCAGCTCGAATTGCAGCCGGATGTTGTCAGTGGTATCGAGTACATCAGCCCAGCTGCCGCTTTGGTGGAATTTACAGAGCGCTCGGGATTTGGTGATGTGCTTCAGACTCTCGATCGTAACCCCCTGCCGGCAGTGGTTGTGATTGAGCCGGTGTCTCGACAGGCGGCCCAGCTGCAGCTACTGATCGCAAGGCTAGAGGCGGAACCGGCGGTGGAGTCGGTGTCTTTCGATCTAGTTTGGCTTGAACGCTTGTTCGCTATCCTGTCGCTGGCAGAGCGCTTCGTCATTGCCCTCGGTGGATTTTTGTCTCTTGGCGTATTGTTGGTCATCGGCAATACCATTCGGCTGGCGATCGAGAACCGGCGAGCTGAGATAGAGGTCGTGAAGCTGGTTGGTGGCACCGACAGCTTCGTGCGTCGACCGTTTCTGTATCTGGGTTTTTGGTATGGCCTGGGTGGCGCACTGAGTGCTTGGGTGTTGGTGGGCTTGAGTCTGATATTTCTAGGGACGCCCGTGGAGATGTTGTTGGCGTCCTACCAGGGGGACTTTGTCGTAGCAGGTCTAGGGTTTGGTGAGAGCCTGTTACTCTTAGCGATCGGTGGGGGACTTGGTATCCTCGGCGCGACGCTGGCCGTCGGTCGCCACCTCAGCCGTATTGAGCCTAGCTGAGTTAGCAAGCTGAGTTAGCAAGCAGAGTTATCTAAGGGTGTAATCAAGCGAAGCCATCCACTTTCGGTATTTGTGCGTAATGAGAGCATTCGCCACAATGCCGGGCTCAGGCCTCAGAGCAAAAGGTTTACGCCGGCGCTGATATTCGCAGTCTTGTTCTTGGGGTGCTAGAATACGCAGCCTCGAAATATGAGACTTATATGACTACAGATAACCTACCGCTCCATTTGATGTCTCCCGGTGCTAACCTGGAGGCCTATATTCAGGTGGTAAATCGGATCCCCTTGCTGACCGTTGAGGAAGAGCGAGAGTTGGCAATTCGGCTATACAATGATGGCGATATTGACGCTGCGCGATCCCTGGTGATGGCGCACTTGCGGTTCGTGGTCTATATCGCCAAGTCCTATTCGGGTTATGGGTTATCGGAAGCTGATTTGATTCAGGAAGGTAATGTCGGGTTGATGAAGGCGGTTCGTCGTTTCAACCCTGAGTTTGGCGTGCGTCTGGTGTCCTTTGCTGTGCATTGGATTAAGGCAGAAATGCATGAATTTATTTTAAAAAACTGGCGAATCGTCAAAGTCGCCACTACCAAAGCCCAACGTAAGCTGTTTTTTAATCTCCGTGGCAGCAAGAAGCGTCTGGGTTGGATGAATGACAAAGAGGTCAAGTTTGTCGCCGGTGAACTCGGTGTTGAGCCCCATCAAGTTCGGCAGATGGAAGGTCGATTGTCGGCCCACGATGAAGCCTTTGATGGTGGCCCCGATGAGGAAGATGAGTTTTTATCGCCATCACGCTACCTCGAAGATACGGAAAGTGATCCGGCGCTGATTATTGAGATGCAAAACAGTTCTCGAGGGCGCCAGCGCCAGTTGGCCGCAGCCTTCACGAATTTGGATGATCGTGCGAAACATATCATTCAGCAACGTTGGCTCCAGGATAATAAGGCGACACTGCATGAATTAGCCGAGTATTTCGGTATTTCCGCAGAGCGGGTCAGACAGCTTGAAAAGAATGCGATCAAAAAGCTGCGCTTAGAATTTGATCTGTAGGCGGTAGTGCATCGTGGGGATTCCGCCACCCCGCCTAACCATTTCCATGGTCACATCACATGACGCCTAAATTGGTTTTACTCTTTGCCGCGATTAGCGGATTCCTCAGCGTAGGATTCGGCGCTTTTGCTGCCCATGGGCTGCGCGGACGCCTTGATCCAAAATTGATGAATGCCTTTGAAACAGGCGTCACTTATCAGATGAGCCACACACTTGCGCTGTTGATCATCGGTCTGCTGATGTTGTTGTGGGATCGTCATTGGGCCCTGCAAGGCGCCAGTTATGCCTTTATGGCGGGTATTTTGCTGTTCTCTGGCAGCCTTTATGTGCTGGCGCTGTCGGGTTGGAGTTGGCTTGGACCCATCACGCCGTTGGGTGGCCTGGGTTTCTTGGTCGGCTGGAGCCTGCTTGGCGTGGCCGTTTGGCAAAAGGCAGTCTAGTGTCCATCGCCTTCGACCCCAGACAGATCCGTAGTTACGTCATTCGAGCCGGCCGCATGACCCCTGGGCAGTTGAATGCGCTGGAAACCCAATGGCAACGCTATGGGTTGGAACCGACGACAACCCCAGTGGCGCCGCAGACACTGTTTCCGATGGACGCACCTTTGGTGCTTGAGATTGGTTTCGGCATGGGGGATTCGTTGTTTGAGATGGTGCGGCAACATCCCAATATGAACTTTATCGGCATTGAAGTGCACCGTCCGGGCGTGGGTCACCTGCTCCACCTGGCAGCGGAAGCCGGTGTAGAGAATCTGAAAGTTTTTTGTACTGATTCGGTGGATGTCTTAACCCACTGTTTACCGGCGAAGTCCCTCGATCGTCTGCAGGTATTTTTTCCAGATCCGTGGCACAAGAAGCGCCATCATAAACGCCGTCTTATCAATGAAGCCTTTGTTGCCTTAGCATTGGGTCGACTCAAGCCTGGGGGCGTGTTGCATATTGCGACCGACTGGGCGCCCTATGCGGAAGTTGTGCAGGAGACCCTGGCCTTGAATCCGGGGTTCGTTCCCTGTGAGCCACCGATTCGGCCCGTGACTAAATATGAGCGCCGGGGCATACGCTTGGGTCATGAGGTTTTTGATCTAGCGTGGACGGCGTCAGGAAAATCCTCAATCGACCATGAGCAGTAAGTCGTTCAGAAACTGCAAGCCTCGTGTGCTGGGTTGTAGGCCCCCTGGCGTTAAATTCAGCAGCCCCTTGGCCTGTCCTTGCGTGACGAAATTGTTTAGCCCTGCCCTGTCTAGCCCCGTGCTCTCTTCATAGGTCGTCCAATCAAAGCCGTCGGTTAAGCGCAGACTGTTCATCAGAAACTCCAGCGGTAGGCTAGCGTTAGCAATGGGCGAGTTGCGACGGTTTGGCGCTTTGAGGTAGTCGGCTGGCACTCGGGTCTTGGTGGTGCGTAACAATTGACCACCGCTTGAGAGTTTGCCGTGGGCGCCAGCGCCAATACCCAGATAGTTGCCGAATCGCCAGTAGTTGAGGTTATGGGCGCTCAAACGCGCATTCTTGGCGAAGGCGCTAATCTCGTAGCGCTCGAAGCCTCGGGCTTTGAGTCGCAAGAGCCCTTCACTATAGATAGACCAAAGTGCATCGTCGTCGGGCAGGGTTGGGGGGTAACGGTAGAAGCCGGTATTGGGTTCGATCGTCAGCTGATACCAGGACAAATGTTCCGGTTCCAGGTTCAGTCCTTGTTCTAGGTCCAGCATCGCCGCGCTCAATGTCTGGCCTGGCAAGCCGTGCATCAGATCAATATTAATATTCGCAAAGCCAGCGGCGCGGGCGGCAGCGAAGGCGCGACTGGCGTCGGCAGCCGAATGTATGCGTCCCAAGGCCTTGAGCTGTATATCGTTAAAGCTTTGGACCCCCATACTCAGGCGATTTACGCCGGCTTGCACATAACCGCTGAACTTGGCGTAATCCGTGGTGCCTGGATTGGCTTCCAGCGTGATCTCAACCAGCGGGTCCAGGGTTAGTCGTTGCCTGATGCCCGTGAGCAAGGCGCTGATAGCGGCAGGTTGAAACAGGCTTGGTGTGCCCCCGCCAAGGAAGATAGACGTCACTGTGGGATTGTCGTCGAGCAAAACCAGGTCTTGATCGAGGTCCTGTAGTAATTGCTGGATATAAGCAGTCTCTGGTATCTCACCGCTCACGGCATGAGAGTTGAAATCGCAATAGGGGCACTTGCGCGTACACCAAGGAAAATGGATGTACAACGCTATGGTGGGAGACGTGATCATTAGGCTAAGACCTTCGCAAGCGCCCGGAGTGCTTGGCCACGATGGCTCACCTGATATTTCTCTTGGGGTGAGAGCTCGGCCGCGCATCGACCCAGCACAGGATCAAAAAACAAGGGGTCGTAGCCAAACCCCTGCTGGCCCCTGGGCGCGCGCAGAATGATCCCTGGCCAGCGCCCTGAGGCGATGATGGGTGTCGGGTCGAGCGCATGTCTGAGCATCACGATGACGCAATAGAAATTTGCGGTGCGGGCGGTGTCCTCAATGTCAGTCATGGCGGTCAGCAAGCGTTCATTGTTGTCGCTGTCCGTGGCCAGATTGCCGGCGAATCTTGATGAGTAGATCCCTGGTTGACCTAACAGAGCGTCCACCTCAAGCCCTGAGTCGTCGGCGATCGCCGCAAGGCC
>JABMOJ010000299.1 GCA_013204195.1 SAR86 cluster bacterium | reverse complement strand
TTGGCGATGGGCGTGCTCAGATCAGGGTCTAAAATTCGTAGCAATAACAAGCCACTGCCCGTGGAGCCCGTACAACAGCCAAAGATCGTTACCGCCCTTTCAATGCTATAGTTTTTTAGCAGGCGGGCAAAGCCAAAGCACAGCAGCCCCGTGGTCACAGCAATCGCGACGCAAGTCAGGATGATCGGCAGCAGATAAGCGCTGAGTAGCGAAAACTGGATGCTCATGAGGGTGGCCACCACCATTAAGTCCACCGACGTGCCTGTAATGCGCTTCTGGGTGTCATTATCAATGAGGTGGCCCCAACCGAGACGGTCAATGCCAGCGCGCAGTAGCACACAAACAATTAAGCCATGAAAGAAGAACAAGTTGTGGCTGAAGATCAGCCCGAGATTCACGCCGCCCAACTGCCACGTGTTGGCGAAAGGTTGGATGAATTCCAGATACTGGTCGGTGAGCACATAGGCCAAGCCTAAAATCGCCAGATGAAATGTCAGGGAATCGACATTCGCCGCATGGGTCACTTGGGTGCCAGCCGAGACTTTAGATTCAGGTTGCATGATGCCCTTAAGAAATTCCTCGTCGATGCGCGCGGTCTTGTTGGCATGGCTACCGCGCCGAATGGCTTGCCGTGCCATGGGAACACCCATAACAAAGGCGACAAGAAATCCCGCCGAGGCATAGATCAGGCCGAAGTCTACCGCATGTTGGATGCCCAGGGCGCTCTCCCAGATGCCACCGAGGGCCAGAGCCTGGCCTGGTCCTTGCGTGAATCCGTGGGTGGCAATCATGCCGAGAAAATACGACAAATCACCCCCGGTGAGGTAGTTGTAAAGTACGATGACGACTAGACCTACCATAGCCTGCATCACGAGGCTCATGACCCATATCACCGCCAGCCAGCTGCCACCGACGACCACCGAGGGTGCCTTGCCCACTCGCGGGTCGCTGCCCGTAAGCACCAATGACATAAAGCTCAAGGTAAAAAAATGGAAGGCAAAGACGGTGAAGTCACTGTTCATCAAGCCAAAGGACAGGTCAAGATTCACTAACGCGAAACCCAGCAGGCCAGCGATCAGGCTTGCCGGCACCAGTGCCGACTGGATCCAGGCAAAGCGGGCCCGCAGGCCGACACCCGCCAGAATCAGGCTGACCATAAAGGCAAAGGCAATAACGCCAGGAAATGTGGCTGCCATAATTGTTAATCCTATTTACGTTTTAAAGGGGGTTACTCTGCCCTCGGTGCGGCAGGTGGAAGTTGTGCGGCTTAACACATCGAAGTTCGGCGTTGGTCGCGCCAGTGTAGATACGCTAGAGAAATACTGCTCGAGTGCCTTGGCTGCGCTCAGTAGCCGCTGGTCTGAATACATGGCCCCGACCACTTGGATGCCAAATGGCGTGCCCTGCTCATCCAGGCCGCAAGGTAGTGCCACCACCGGGTGGCCGACTACGGTCAATGACGAGGTCAGCGCCAGCCACGCCATGTAGTTTTCCACGGGCTTGGCATCAATCTGCTGTGGGTTCAGGTGCTGCCAAGGAAACGGGGGAATGCTGACCCCGGGGCAGAGCACCAAGTCATAGTCGTCAAATATACTGCGAAAGGATTGGAATAGCGCCATCTGCCGGCGTCGGGCGCTGGCAATAGCTGCCATGGGCGTTGTCAGGGCAGACCGATAGGTCGCCTGGATATTCGGATTGAAGTCTGCATCCCAGCTGCTGGTCTGATCAATATACTGGGTTACGAACAGATCCTGGCGCACGTGCCAGTCCACGTCAGGCGCATCCGTCAGGTCGATGTTATGCCAGTCACAGGTACCGAACTGAGGCGCAATCAGGTTCATCCTGTCCGTAAAAGTGCGCCGAATAGTCTCAGATACCAGTACGCCCCCCAGATCTGCCGTCACCGCCACCCGCAGGCCGCTGAGGTCGACATCATCAAGCCGCGCTAAGTGATTGGCGTCTAACGGAAAAGCCATGGGGTCCTTGCTGGCATTGGCGTCGCGCTGGGCGATCACAGACAGCAGGAGGGCGACATCACTCACCGATCTCGCCATGGGGCCCTGGACGCTATAATTAGTCTGGAGGGTCGAACGACCTTCATTGGGAACAACGCCGGGCGTGGCACGATAACCAACAACGCCGCAGTAGCAGGCTGGAATACGTAAGCTGCCACCATGATCAGACCCTGTGGCCAGCGGCGCCATGTGGGTAGCGACGGCGACGGCAGAGCCGCCAGACGATCCGCCGCAGGTCAAATCAGGGTTGTAGGGGTTGCCTGTTGCACCGAACAAGCGGTTGACCGTATTGGCACCGATGCTGGACTCAGGAATATTGGTCTTGCCGACGATGATGCCGCCCGCCTCGCGAATGCGCTGCACAATGCCCGCATCCTCTTCTGGAATGTTGTCCGCATAGGCCGCAGAGCCATAAGTTGTGCGGATACCGCGAGTCGCCTGGATATCCTTGATGGCGATCGGCAGTCCGTGGAGTGGACCCAACGCGTCGCCCCGGTTAGCGGTCTGTGTCGCCAGCTGTGCTTGTTCTCGAGCCCGGTCATAGGCGCGAGTAATCATGGCATTGACCACGGGGTCTACTTGCTCGATCTGCGCAATACAGCTTTCCAGCAGCGCATCGGGCGTCAATTCGCCCTGCCTGATCATTCTAATCGCATCGGTGGCATTCAGCGCTGAGGGTCGTTCGCTCATATCTACCTGTTATGCAGTGCCGTCAGCCTCCAACATACCACTGTGACGGCCCGTTGTGCCAATTGACTTCGTCGACATGCGTGATTAGTCTCGATCAATACAGCAGCTGCTTGAATAGCACGGATAAATAGAACGGGTGACTGAAATCATGACTGAGCCAACTGCACTGAGCATTGTTCTGACGGGTGGCGCCACGGGCATTGGTGCGGCAACGGTGGCGCGACTGGAGGCCCAAGGACACCGGGTAACTATTCTCGATATAGTTCAGCCTGCAGTCTCTGTTGGCTTTATTCAATGTGATCTCAGCGACCCTGCCGCGATTGATCGTGCCATCGCGCAACTGCCGAGTCAGATCGATAGGCTAATCAATGTTGCGGGCGTGTCGAATGCCGCGTCAGACGAGAAGATCTTGCAGGTGAATTTTCTCAGCCTCCGCTACCTGACAGAGCAGCTGGTGCCGCGTATCGCTGACGGCGGCTGTGTGGTCAATGTGGCATCCTCTGCGGGTTATGACTGGCGCAATCGTCAGGCGCTCATTGACGGTCTGTTGGATACGCCTGACTTTGATGCTGGCATGCAGTGGCTGCAAGCCAATCAAGCAGCGTGGCAAGCAAATCCGTACAAGTTTTCGAAACAGTGTGCCGCAGCCTATACTTACAGGGCTGCAGGTCTCGCCAGCCAGCGGGGGGTGCGAGTCAATTGCGTCAACCCGGGCTCTACCGGTACCCAGCTAACTGCTGATTTCAAGCGACTAGTCGGCGCGGAAAAGTATGCCTGGGGGGTGCGGCAGATTGGCCGCGAGGGCAAGCCGGACGATATCGCAGAGGTGATTGAGTTTCTGGCAACAGGTAATAACCGCTGGCTGAATGGGGTCGAGTTGATCGTTGATGGTGGCTATATCGCCGGACTGACCGGTGGCTGGATCGACCTGCAACAATCACCCAAGCAATAGGGTAAGAGACAAAGTGTGTTCCGATCCCATTAATCAGGTTTTTGATACAACACGACGAACTGGCTGGTTTTTCCGCGAATCAAAGGGTTAAACACGTGGGCGGTAAGGGGGTCTTTCGAGTTTTTAAGAAGATCCGACTTGCGCACAAGGCTGAGGCCGCTGTCAGTCGCCATTTGGGTTGCCAAGCTTTCTTCGATACGGTGAATAGTGCCGCCTGCTTCAAGCCCAGCGTCTTTGGTCGCAATGTGGTCTATGGCCAGGTACAAGCCGCCAGGTTTTAGAATACGATAAATTTCATTGAAGGTGGTAGTCGGGTCACCGAGATTAACCCCCTCAGGTGCAAATCCCAGTTCATGGGGCCCCTGAATCCAAGTCACCATATCTATTGAGTTGTCTGCTGCATCCAGGGTATCGAAATTGGTCAAACTTATTCGAACATTAGCTAGCCGGTTATTGGCTGTGCGCAGGTCAATGCGATCACCAACGAAACCCATCAGGCCAGGGGCCTCGTGCAGCACAACGCTACCATTGATGCCAACTGCACGGCTGATAATCTCCGTAAAATAGCCTCCGCCGGCTTCCAGTTCAAAGATATCCATGCCGGTCTGAAGACCAGCAAAGTTTAGAATTTCCGCGGGCTTGCGAGTTGCATCGGCAGCGGTGTCGGCTGCTGGGCGGTCTGGGTGAGCCAGCGCTGCGGCGACATCAGCGTCCGCGCCGAAAACCAGGCCGCTGCCTATAGTGAGCACCAGCATTAAACCGCCAGCGGCCCAGTCTCTCACTCTGCTTGTGGTTAAGTTCATGTTCTTTGCCTTTGCCTTTGCGTGAAGTAGGGTGCATAAGCGCTAATCATAAACACTAATCATCATCGGGGACAGTTGACCTATTTATGTCTGCATCTATACCGACCCTTTGGATTAACAGAACTGGTTCGCAATAGCGGCGAATATCGAGTCGATGGCGCTGCTATCTGAGCTAACGAAATGTTCGGGTCTGACCTGACTGACCTGGCCTGCGCGTGCGGTGACCTGGGAAACCACCGAGTCGATGAGTCGATAAGATCTAACGTGCCTATGCGCTGAAGATTTCCCAGTTCTTTGGCATGTGACTCCAACTCCATATAACCATGAGCCAGCACTCCGCTGCTGAGAGGCAAATTCTATAGCACCTGTCTGTCATTGCTGTGAGCCATCTGCCCGGCTCCCTTTAACCGATCCTTGACTTATCGTTTAATATTAAACTATAGTGGTTTAACGTTAAACTAACAGGACAGACAGATGGCGTTGACAAGACGGGGCTTTATTAAGGTGGTAGGTGCAGGAAGCGTCATTGTCGGCGCGTCAGCTTATGGTTTTGCAGCAACCAGGACGCCGCGGAAAGCATTGGCCCCTTGGGGACTTGCTGGCGGCAAGGCCTATACAGACCCGCGCATGCGGGCACTTTCTTACGCAATCCTTGCGCCCAATCCGCATAATCGCCAGCCATGGAAGGTGGATCTGAGCACGCCAGGCGAGGCGATGCTGTATTGTGACCTCGAACGGTTGTTGCCCGAAACGGATCCGCCCAATCGTCAGATCACCATAGGGCTGGGTTGTTTTCTGGAGCTTTTGCGGATGGCCGCAGCTGAAGAGGGCATACTGGCGAAAGTGACACCTTTCCCGCAAGGTGCAGGCGAAGACTTGCTTGATGCCCGCCCGGTTGCGCGCATTCAGTTCTTAACCGGTGAAGCGACACCTGACCCGCTCTTCAAGCAGGTGATGCAGCGGCGTTCATTGAAAGAACCGTTTGATACTGAACGCCCGGTCACAACATCGGTGCTCGAAGAACTTGCGATGGTTGTCGACGACACTGTACAAGTGGCCGCCACGAACGATCCCCAGCGGATCAAAGATTTGCGTGATCTCAGCTGGCGCGCGCACTACATCGAGACCATGACGCCACGTACCCTGCAAGAAAGCATTGATTTGATGCGTATTGGCAAACATGAAATCAATGCCAGCCCAGACGGCATCGATCTTGGCGGTGCTTTTCTCGAGGGTTTGTCG
>JABMOJ010000298.1 GCA_013204195.1 SAR86 cluster bacterium | reverse complement strand
TCATTTTGTACCGCGTCGCTCAAATCACCCGACACTTTCTCAACGCCTTCCGCGACCATAACGATTTCACTATTGGGCCCCAAATCTTGAGTCGTGCCGTCAAGCTGATTGACCAATTTGGCCGATCCATCTTGGCCAGACTTGATCTGATAGCCGGTAAATAGATACTTGGTTCTTGTTACAGCTTTCCATTCGGTACCATCTCGCGAGTACTCAACGCTTCCCACGATATCGATTATTTTCGCAACCGGCGCTTCTCGACCCATTGCGACACTATTGAAACCCATTAGCAGAGCACCAACCAACGCTACCTGACTTAACCACTTACAAACCATTTGTACCTACCTCTTCTTTTGATCAATTAGAAATACTGCAGTGCCCTAACACGGTTCCGCGAACCTGAGGCCATTGTTGCGGGTTAAAAATAGAACCTCGGCCGCAACCCTGGAATCATACCACAACCGCTATTCTAAACGTCGAACATCGTATTTACACCCTATTATCAATGAACTGCAAGCTGCCTGGCGAGGTTTATGGCGCTGCACCCGGCAGAGGCAGCTGACGTCTGTAGCATTCGCCACCCAACTAACCCCGCTCCGGATGAGTGAGCCGCCCCTGCATTCGAGACTTTAGCGCTCGCCCTATTGCATGCCACAGTATCCACACAGATTAGCCTTTGCACTCGCCTGACGAACTTAAATCGAGTATCCTGCTCGGTATCATCCGCGACAACTCATACTGCCATGTTAACCGTGATCTCTCCTGCCAAGACCCTCGACTTCGATAGCCCTCTGGCGACAGAAAAGAACACAACGCCTGATTTACTGGTACGTTCAGAACAGTTGATTACTGAAATGCGCGGTCGGTCAGCGACTGATCTGTCAAAGTTAATGCGCATCAGCCCTAAACTGGGTGAACTCAATGCCGAGCGTTTTCAACAATGGCAGACACCTTTCACGCCAGCAAATGCGCGCCAAGCCATTCTCGCCTTTCGTGGCGACGTCTACATTGGTCTCGACGCCGATAGCTACACCGCGCAGGACTTCACCTTCGCTCAAAAAAGCCTCAGAATCCTCTCAGGGTTGTACGGCGTCCTACGTCCACTTGACTTAATCCAGGCATACCGACTGGAAATGGGCACCCGAATTGCCACTGAACATGGCAAGGACCTCTATGCCTTCTGGGGAGATACAATTACCAAAACATTAAGTCAGGAGCTGAGTCGCCATACCAATAAAACCGTCATCAACCTAGCCTCCAATGAATACTTTAAATCTGTCCAGCCCAAATCGCTTGCCGGCAACATTATCACCCCTGTGTTCAAAGACTATAGTAAGGGGACATATAAGATCCTGGGGTTCTACGCCAAGAAAGCCCGAGGTTATATGGCCAGCTATATCGTCAAAAATCGTATCAACAAGCCTGAAGCACTCAAAGAGTTCACCACAGATGGCTATTGCTTTAACGATGATTTTTCTACGGATACCCAATGGGTGTTCACGCGTAAAGCCTAATGAAACACCTTGGCATTATCGTCAATCCCATGTCTGGTCGAGACGTGCGCCGGGTTGCAGCTCGCGCCAGCACCAGCAGTCACCAAAACAAACAGCAACAGGTCACACGTCTGGTGCTGGGCGCACTGGCCAATGGTGTCGATAAGATTTATCTTGCCAACGAACCTTTTCGAATCAATGAGCGCGCCATTGAAAATTTGGAAGAGCGTTCACAGATTGAAATACTCCAGTTCCCCCTGAGCCACACGGCCAAAGACACCACGCATATGGTCAATGCTATGTGGGATGCCGGTTGTCGTACATTTATCGTCTTGGGTGGCGACGGCACTAGCCGTATCGTGGCTCGAGCGAAACCAGACGCCGTTATTCTGCCCCTGTCGACGGGCACCAATAATGTTTTCCCCCAACTGATGGAAGCTTCTGTCGCCGGCGCGGCAGCCGGAATAATATGCAGCCAGCAACTCGACGCTGAAACCCACTGTTATCGCTGCAAGCAATTACATATTAGCGTCAATGGCGGCGTCAAGCAGGGTGGCCAGGAAGATACCGCACTAATAGACGCCGTGGTCCTCAAAAACGATATGCTTGGCAGTCTACTACCCTTTGCCCCAGAAAATATCACTGCGGTGTATTTGTCTCGCGCTGAACCGGCGTCAGTGGGCATGTCACCCATTGGTGGTTACCTGATGCCTTGCGATGCACGGGATCCGTTCGGTGTATATATAGCATGCGGCCAGCCGGCGACAACCCGGGTTCGAGTGCCGCTCTCCCCTGGGCTATATGGTGAAATTCCAATCCAGGCCTACGGTCGAATCGAATTCGGTCAGCCCCAGCGAGTTCAAGGCCCGTGCATTCTGGCCTTTGATGGAGACCGCACGATTCAACTGGGCCCCGACGACTACGCCGAGATCACCATACGCAATGATGGCCCCTGGATTATTGAACCTGGCCCCGTCATGGGTGCCGCTGCAGCAGCAGGTCTTTTTAATCTGGCACCTTGAACCATCGAACGTTACAACCCCTGGCGAGTAGATGGTACTATTTGACCCTCTACAGACGGTGCCCAGGACAATCTTTTTATGACATTCTGCCTTTTACTGCTCATCGCAGCGGGCACGCTATTCACTGCAGGTGCAGCAAGATCTAGCAGCGAAACGTCGACCCAGCCGGTCACCCAAACACTCGTCTGGCCTGATGACGACACCCGCTATGTGGGCACGGTCCTCGACGGTGAGCGCTCCGGCAAGGGCACTATTACCTGGCAGAATGACACGCGGTTCGTCGGCCACTTCAAAGACGATCTTAAAAACGGTCCCGGAACCCTGGTTTTACCCGATGGCTCTGACTATAGCGACTACGTCGAAAATGCCATCCTGGCTGACCACCAACCCGTGGCGGCCCAGGCCAATACGCCGGCGCAGCATCCTGCGGAGATGACTGAAACCACGGCAGAGATCAGTACCGAGCAGCTCACCGAGAAGCCGGCCACGACTAGCCCGACAACGATACCCCCAGAGCCTGGGGAAAACGTCGGTCAATATCTGGCAAACTATGCGGCTGAACGTGCTGTACCTGACGAACAAATACGCAGTCTTTGGAATGCACTACGACGCTCGCGCTTGCAGGCGCCGAAATTTATCGAGGTCGCACTGGCTGATCTCGACTACGGGATCATTCAGCTCGATGAGGCCCGAATTAACTTCGCGCAAACCTATCGTTCCAAACGCTACAATGATGTCTCATCTAAGTTTGTGCAATTCAAAAAGCAGGACAATACCTGGTTTATCATCAACGAAGGAAATCGCTAATGTCTCAAGCTCCGACTCCGGTTCCAGCAGCCACGATCCTAATGCTTCGCGATGGCGACAGTGCCCTGGAGGTCTTTATGGTAGTGCGCCATCATCAGATCGATTTCGCCTCTGGCGCATTGGTCTTTCCAGGTGGCAAGGTCGATGCTGGTGACAGTCAGGTGCGAAACCGCTGTACCGGAGTCGACGCGGCCGACGATATCAGCCTAGCACTGCAAGTCGGCGCCATTCGCGAAGCTTTTGAGGAATGTGGCATCTTACTGGCCAGGGAACCCGGGGCGACAGCGCTGATCTCGGCGAAACGTTTACTCCAACTCGCGCCTTACCGAGACGCATTGGTCAAAAACGAACTGTCTATTAGCGAATTTCTCGACCAGGAAGATCTGCTACTGGCCTGTGACCTGCTCCAACCCTATGCCCATTGGGTTACGCCGGAAATGATGCCTAAACGATTTGATACCTGGTTCTACTTAGCCCATGCCCCCGCTGACCATCTAGCGATTCATGACGGTCATGAGTCAGTGGACTCGGTCTGGATCTCTCCGACTGACGCACTGGCTGGCGCCAAGACGGGTCAGTATACAGTGATTTTTCCAACCCGCTTGAACATCGAAATGTTGGGCGAAAGCGACAGTGTCGCGCACGCCATGGCGACGGCTCGGGCCCGCAAAATTATCCCCGTGCTACCCTGGACCGAAAAACGAGCGGATGGCAACTACCTGTGTATTCCAGCCGAAGCGGGGTACAGTGTCAGCGAAGAGAAATTCAACGAGCGGCCAGCCTGAGCTTGCAGTGAAATCCTGCAGAACAACCCCTTCAGCAGAACGGCCGTAAAAACTGAAGCAAAAACTGAAGCAAAAAAAAGGGCGCACCTCGTCGGTTCGCCCTTTCTTCTCACACGTTATGATCCCGATGGTTAACCACCGAAATCATCCAGCATGATATTGTCCTGCTCAACACCTAGATCCTCAAGCATTCGAATCACAGCGGCGTTCATCATCGGCGGCCCACACATATAAAACTCGCAATCTTCAGGCGCAGCATGATCCTTCAAATAATTCTCGTATAGCACGTTGTGAATAAATCCTGTGTACCCGGTCCAACCCTCGATATTCTGGTCTGATAGGGCAACATGCCATTCGAAATTATCGTGTTCCGCGGCGAGCTTATCGAACTCATCCACGTAAAACAGTTCCCGCTGATTCCGACCGCCATACCAAAAGCTGATCTTACGTTTACTATTCAACCGTAGAAGTTGGTCGAAAATATGTGCTCGCATGGGTGCCATACCTGCGCCGCCACCGACAAAGACCATCTCGGCCTCGGTGTTTTTGGCAAAAAATTCCCCATACGGCCCAAATATTGTGACCTTATCGCCCGGCTTCAGTGAAAACAGGTACGACGACATTTTTCCTGGCGGGAAATCTGTACCCGGTGGCGGTGAGGCCACGCGAATGTTGAATTTCATGATGCCTTTTTCTTCCGGGTAGTTCGCCATGGAATAAGCCCGGATAGTCACTTCGTCGACCTTAGAGCGATAATTGAAGACACCAAACTTTTCCCAATCGCCTCGGTATTCTTCAGCGACCTCGATATCTTTGTAATTGATATCGTAGGGGTCAATTTCGAACTGTACGTAGCCACCAGCACGGAAATCGACTTCTTCGCCTTCTGGCAATTTCAACACCAGTTCTTTAATAAACGTCGCGACATTGTCATTCTCAATGACTTCACATTCCCAGCGTTTGACGCCAAAGAATTCAGGATCAACTTCGACCTTCATATCTTGTTTGACGGCTGTCTGGCAACTCAAGCGCCAGCCTTCCTGGGACTCTTTACGGGTAAAATGAATGGCCTCGGTTGATAACATCGACCCACCGCCTTCAGTCACACGACAACGACATTGCCCGCAGGTACCGCCACCGCCACAGGCAGACGACAGGAATATGCCGGAGTCTGACAGTGTCTGTAACAGCTTACCGCCAGCGTTAGTCGTGATCGACTTGCTCGGATCATCGTTAATCTCGATAGTCACGGCGCCAGTACTGACCAGCTGATTCCGCGCAAAGAGAATGATAAAAACCAGCATCATGATGATGACGGTAAACATCGATACACCTAAGATAATTTCAGTATTCATAGCCACTTCAAATTAGAGTGAAATTCCACCAAAGGACATAAAGCCTAACGACATTAGTCCAACGGTAATGAATGTAATACCCAGCCCCCGCAGCCCCGCAGGCACATCGCTATATTTCAGCTTTTCTCGAATCCCGGCCAAGGTCACAATCGCCAGCGCCCAACCGACACCTGCGCCAACACCATAGACAACGCTCTCGCCGAAGTTGTAGTCGCGATTCACCATAAACAAAGACGCGCCTAAGATAGCGCAGTTCACAGTGATCAGCGGCAGGAACACACCCAGGGCGTTATAAAGTGCCGGTACATACTTATCGAGAAACATTTCCATAATTTGGACGATGGCGGCAATCACACCGATGTAGCTCAAGTAGCCTAAAAAGCTCAGATCCACATCCGGCAAACCGGCCCAGGCCAGCGCACCATCTCGTAACAGATAGAAGAAAATCAGATTATTCACTGGTACGGTAATCGCTTGAACAACGATCACCGCAATACCTAAACCAATAGCGGTTTCGATCTTTTTCGAGATGGCAATAAAGGTGCACATGCCCAAGAAAAACACCAAGGCCATATTTTCGATAAATACGGCCTTTAAAAACAGACTGAGATAATATTCAAACATGGTCTATCCTACATAGCTCTTGATAGGGCGGTGTGACCACCGATCTCGTATTCTGCTGCTTCAATCTGCTCAGATTTCCAGCTGCGCAGAGCCCAGATCAACAAGCCGATAATAAAAAAGGCACTTGGCGGCAGCAGCATCAAACCCGTTGGCACGTACCATCCACCATTGGTCACCAGCGGCAGGATTTCGATACCCATCAAGCTTCCAGAGCCAATCAGTTCGCGGATAATCGCCACGGCCATAAGTACGACACTGTAGCCCAGTCCGTTGCCCAAACCATCCAGGAAGCTAATGCCAGGTGGATTCTGCATAGCAAAGGCTTCGGCCCGCCCCATAACAATACAATTGGTAATAATCAGTCCAACAAAAACCGTCAATTGCTTACTGATATCGTAAGCTACGGCACCCAGAATCTGATCAACAACGATCACCAAAGACGCGATAATAGTCATCTGCACAATAATGCGAATACTGCTCGGAATCTGATTCCGAATCAGTGAGATGAACAAATTTGAGAATGCCGTCACCAGTGTCAGTGCGATGCACATGACCAACGCGACACTCATTTGTGTGGTCACCGCCAGAGCTGAGCAGATACCGAGAATTTGCAGGCCAATCGGGTTATCGTTGAAGATTGGCCCGAACAGTACCTCTTTTACACTATTAGACACAGTCACGCTCCCGTCGGATTAACCTTGTAAATTCTTGAGTATTGGACCAAAACCATCTTCACCCATCCAGAAGGCGATCAGGTTTTGGACACCGCGGCTGGTCAGCGTCGCGCCAGACAAGCCGTCAACCTGATACTGTGCTCGACTTGATTTAGGATCAACCGGACCCTTAGCCACTTCAAACGCCACTTTATCGTTGGCATAGATTAATTTTCCAGGCCACAAGCCCTTCCAGGCGGGGTTATCCACTTCGCCACCCAGCCCAGCAGTTTCTTTCTGTTCGTAAAACGTGATGCCGGCAACGGTGTTACCATCGCCCTCCAGGGCGATAAAGCCATAGAGCGTCGACCACAACCCATAGCCATGCACAGGCAGGACGATCCGATCGAGCTGGCCGTTGTGTTCCAGCAGATAAGCGACGCTGTAACGCGCGCGACGACTAATCGACGCGATGTCTCGCTGCTGACCCAACTCGATAGATTGACTGGGATCCTTGGCCGCCTTTCGCTGATCATACTTCTTGACGTCAATACCAGCGTCGACGATTTCTGCGTTCGTCAGAAAGCGTTTCTCTTGAAGATCAACAACCTTGACTGTGAATTGCTCAAACAGAGTGTCGATTTCGGCAATCTGGGTCACGCCAGGTTGAAACAGGCCGGCGGCGATCAAAATATTCTTGTTCCGGTCCAACTCTTTGTTCGCGACTTGCAATGGTTTCAGCTGGACCGCAGCCATCGATACGATGATGGCGCAAACAAAACAGACACCCAGGGCCACCATCACGACGTTCTTTATTGAGTCTTTATCGTAAGTTGCATCAGACATGACGTGCCAACCTCCTCTTGACGTTGGATTGGACCACGAACCAATCGATCAGGGGTGCAAACAGATTGGCAAACAATATGGCGAGCATGATGCCTTCCGGAAATGCTGGGTTCACGACCCGTATCAGAACTGCCATCACACCAATGAGACCGCCGTAGTACCACTTGCCGGTATTCGTCATAGACGCCGAAACCGGGTCTGTTGCCATAAAAATCATACCAAAAGCAAACCCACCTAACACCAGATGCCAGTACCAGGGCAAAGCGAACATGGGGTTCGAGTCGGAACCCACCACGTTAAAGAGCGTCGACATGGCCACCATGCCCAGCAGTACGCCGAGGACGATCCGCCAGGAGGCCGTACGCGTTAGCAATAAGAAGAAACCACCGATCAAAATAGCCAGCGTCGAAGTCTCGCCCACGGAACCCGGGACACTACCGAAGAAGGCATCCATCCAGGTAATCCCACTCGAGACAACCCCCTCCAGGCCATTCAAGGCGGCGATACCCAATGCTGTGGCGCCACTATAACCATCGACCGCGGTCCACACGGCATCGCCAGACATTTGCGCTGGGTAGGCGAAATACAGAAATGCACGACCCGTTAGTGCCGGATTGAGGAAGTTTTTACCCGTACCACCAAAGATTTCTTTACCTATCACGATGCCGAAGGAAATCCCCACCGCAACCTGCCATAGGGGAATGGATGCGGGCAACGTCAGGGCAAACAAAATACTGGTGACAAAAAAGCCTTCATTGATCTCGTGACCACGCTTAGAGGCAAATAACACCTCCCAAAAACCGCCCACACAAAACGTCACCATATAGATCGGGATAAAGAACACCGCACCATAAACTAGGCTATCCCACCAATTGGTGGCGTCATAGCCGGCCACAGATTCAACGATCCAGCCGCGCCAGCCGGCCAAAGATTCGATACCCATGGCGTCCATCGCCAGGTTGGCTTGCAGACCTGTGTGGTACATACCAGCGAACATCGGGAAAAACGCACAGAGCCAGACAGTAATCATGATGCGCTTGAGATCAACCGCATCTCGAACATGAGAGGCACTAACGGTCACCTGTCCGGGCGTATAAAAAATCGTATCCACTGCTTCATACAACGGAAACAGTTTTACGAACTTACCGCCGTCGACGAAATGGTGTTCTACACTATCTAATAAGGTTCTTATAGACATTGGCTCTTATCCCTCCGCCTCTATGAGCGTGAGCATTTCCCGCAAATAGGGCCCATATTCATACTTACCGGGACATGCAAAGGTACACAGCGCCAGGTCCTCTTCGTCTAACTCCAGACAGCCAAGCTGAATGGCAGTTTCAATGTCTTTCACCAGCAGAGCTCGCAACAGTTGCGTTGGCAGGATATCCATAGGCATCACCTGCTCAAAGGTACCCATCGGCACCATCGCTCTTTGACTGCCACCGGTAGACGTGGTGAACATCAGGTTTTTAGCGCCCAGTAATGCCGCGCCGTAGAGCTTGGTCAAAGTAAACTTATCCATTCCCGGCGTCAGATAACCCATGAACTGTCGTTGGGTACCTTCCTCGAGTGCCGACACCAGCCCATGGTATCGACCCAGATAGGCCACCGTTGTCACAGCCGTTCGGCCATCGAACACTGAACCGCTGATCACCCGCAGTGTGCCCGGGTTGAGTTCTCCCGCGGTGAGTTCATCAATACTGGCGCCGCGACAGGTACGTAACAAGCGCGGCTGGGCGACACCGGGACCGCCGAGCGCCACGACTCGCTCGGTATATAGGCTACCGGTGAGAAACAGATGGCCGATAGCGATCACATCCTGATAGCCCACATGCCAGACGGTTTTATTTTCATTTACGGGGGCTAAAAAGTGGATATGGGTGCCCACCAGTCCTGCTGGGTGAGGACCGGAAAATTCTTCATGCTGGATTCGGCTATTGTCTGCTGTCGGGAGCTTGGCACCGGCCGCCTGACAAACAAAAACTTTGCCTGTTGTCAGCGTCGCCAGCACTTCCAGCCCGGCACTGAAGGCTGCGGGCTGCTCTTGAATAATGATCTGGGGGTCTGCGCACAAAGGACGCGTATCAATCGCCGTGATAAACAACGCCTCGGGCTGCGTGTCTGCTGCGGGAATTTTGTTAAAGGGTCGAGTGCGGATGGCAGTCCACTCACCAGATTCGATCAATTGCTCGACAACCTGAGCCCGACCTAGATCCTTCAATTGCGCGGCGGTATAACTGGCAAACTGCTTAGCGTCACCCGCTTCGACGTCAATTACCAGTGATTGGAAGACGCGTTTGGCGCCACGATTAATCGCGCTGACAGTACCGCAGGCGGGTGCTGTGAACTGAATACCGGGTGTCTTCTTGTCAGTAAATAACAGCTGACCCGTGACCACCCGATCACCGACGGCGACTTCCATGGTCGGTTTCAAACCTGGATAGTCAAATCCGACTAATGCAACGCTGCGGGCCGGACGGCTCACCTCGATCGTTTGCTGAGGGCTACCCGCGATGGGCAAGTTAAGCCCTTTTTTTGTCTTAATCATCAGCTACCTAACAACCAATCTTGACGATGAGAGTTTAAGGAAGCTGTCAATCGCTTCCGATGGCCTGCATAAAACTTGTACTTATTCATTGCCGACTTCGCAAGCTAACTTCAAAAAATGCCTGCAAACTACAGTGACATCAATCTCAAACCCAGCCCCATCAGGCGCCGAAGATTATAGTGATACACTCAACTTTAATCCACTCTCTGGCAGTTTAATGTCGGTTTTTTTGTTCATCAAAGACGACAAGCCGAGGCCGCAGGGATCTTTCAGCCGTCAAACTTAGTCGCTAAGACCCTTAAATTTTTGCCTCACTTGTTGCCAAGCCAGTCGTCGAATCCAGACTCAGAGATTGCAAAGGGATAATCGGGTAGCGGATGTTAGCCATTTTTTGCCCCACTCGAACCACCTGACAGGTATAGCCAAACTCATTGTCGTACCAGACATAGACGACCACTTGCTTGCCATCGACGATAGTTGCCTCGGCATCAACCGTGCCCGCATGCCGGTCGCCGACGAAATCAGACGATACCACCTCGTTGGAGATCGTATAGCCCACCTGGCGTTGTAGTGTCGAACTCAACGACACATTCCGTAAAAAACCATTCAGCTCTTCGCGGGTGGTTTCCACCGACAACGACAGGTTCAAAATAGCCATGGACACGTTAGGCACCGGTACGCGAATGGAATTACCAGTGAGCTTACCGGCCAACTCAGGCAGCAATTTGCCCACTGCGCTGGTGGCGTTCGACTCTGTCAACACCATATTGAGTGGCGCACTGCGCCCGCGGCGCTCCTTAGAATGTATATTGTCGTGCAAATTCTGGTCATCCGTGTAGGCATGAACCGTCTCCATATGCCCGTGTTCAATACCAAACTGTTCCTGGATGCATTTCAGCACTGGGACGATGGCATTGGTCGTACAGGACGCCGCCGCAATGATCTTTTCATCAACCCCGATCGTGTCTGAATTCACCCCAGCAACAATATTCTTGATACTGCCCTTTCCCGCGGTGGTCAACAACACCTTAGCCACACCGGGGCTTTTCAGATGTTGTGAGAGGCCCTCTTCATCGCGCCAAACACCAGAACTGTCAATCACCAAGGCATTCTTAATGCCGTACTGCGTGTAATCGATCGAAGATGGGTCAGAGGCATAGATAAAATGAATCACATTACCGTTGCAGACCAGCACGTGATTTTCCTCATCGACTCGAATGGTGCCCTTGAAACCACCATGGATAGAGTCTCGACGCAGCAAGCTGGCACGTCGATTTAAATCGAGAACGGGATCCTTCGGCGGCCGCAGAACTACCGCTCTTGGCACTAAATTCTGACCCCCACCGGTTTTTTCAATCAATAAGCGAGTCGCAAGACGGCCAATTCGGCCAAATCCATAGATCACCACATCCATTGGCTCGTGGGAGATGGTGTCGGTTCTACCAATGATGTCTTCGCAGGCGCGCTTGACATAAGCTTCGGAGGAAAGGCCGCCATTATCGACCATGAATTGTGACGTCAGCTTACCAATATCGATATGGGCCGGACCCAGATCTAGCGCGCACAAGCATTCAAGAATCGGATAGGTTTCGAACTCCGAGACTTCATTTTTCTCCATCTGACGAACGAAACGGTGCGCCTTCATCAGTTCAATCACTGACTGGTTATACAAGGGCAGGCCATGAATGTAGATCACCACATTACGCCGATATAAGCCCCCAATCATAGGGATCATGGCTTCGGCTAAAGCTTCGCGTTCTTTCCAGTCGGCGAAAACGCCTTCAAGACCAGGTCGTGCCACAGGAAACTCCTTTCAAAATGATGATTTCAACGGCGCGCATTATCGGATTTTGACGCCCTCAACGCAATCTTAGAATTCCCAAAGTGGGCGAAACACGGGAGAAAATTTCGCGAAAGGGCAAATTTAGGGGGCCTAACGCAGATGATCCAAATATAGCAGCCCCCGATCCTGGTCGATTCGAAACTGATAGCGGCGCAGAAAATTCATGCCGAGCAGTCCATCGACGCCCTCAGCCAACTGCAAGCTCAGCGCGCCTACAGACAACTGATCAATACCTATCTGCCCTAGCGCCAGTCGATTGATCGCGACCACAGGCGCTTGCACCACGCCATTGGCCGTTGAGAAATAGGCTTGTCGACCATTGAGATCATAACCCAGACGGTCCAACAACTGCGGCTGTAGAATCGTCATGGCGGCTCCCGTATCGATCATTAGAGTCACCGGCTCGTGATTATCCAAAAACGCTTTAACCAACAGCTGACCCCCGCTCACGATCAGAGGCAGCGCTTCCAGGGCGGCGGGCTCATCAACCCGATTAGCATCTATGCCAGCCATCAGGTGACGAGACTGGGCGCCGAGACGACCATGATTTTGGATCTGAGCTAGCGCCGACAGCGCGGCCTCCGGGTTGCCCGCCTGGATCCGCAATAGACCTAACGCCATAAAGTAATCACTGAGTTCCGGCAGAGCCAAGGTAATGCTTTCGTAGATTCGATCTAGGTCCGCATAGCGCTGCAGACCAACCAAACTTCGAGCACAAGTATCAGTGACTCGGGCTAGCTCGGCTTCCAAACCTTCTTGCTGAACGCCGGCTGGCACCACCAATGCGGCGCGCAGCAGGTAGCTGATAGACAACTGACATACCCCCCCATCCCGCGCCAGCGCTGCCAGGACCCTCAACACGCCGTAATCATCGCCGAACTCCTCAAGGTAGGCCAAATAAGCCGGCCCCCGAGCCTCTATTGCGAGGCGATTGATGACCTGTAAAGCTGCCGCACTCGGTAACAACGGCCCAAGCCCACGAACTTCAAACGGGGCTACAGCACGCAAGTCAGGAACTGTCGAGTTCACCTGACTCCGCGCTTCATCCCAACCCGCTACAGCCGGTTGGGTGTCTCTCAGCCACCAACCAGCGACGAAGCCAGCCAGGAACAGACTACTCAGCAGCAACAAGAGGATTAGATAGCGCATTTCGTTCCCGGCTCTTTGCTTTACGAGTAGCAGATAGTAACCTTCACCCCCGCCCAAATGACACAGCTATTGACTATGACAAGCTCGCTTATCGGTCCATTGACGATTCCCAGACAATCCGGGGACCGGCGTCACTGGAGCAACCTACCAGGCAGCGCTTCCTCTTTGCTGATCGCCGAGACGATAGCCCAGGAACAACAATTTTGCCTGGTGGTTGCTGCCGACATGCAGTCTGCCGAGCGCATCTATCACGAGCTCAATTTCTTTCTCAACGCTGCCGGCGTAGAGCCGTCAAACTTGGTGCAACTGTTTCCCGACTGGGAAACCTTGGTGTATGACAACTTCTCACCCCATCAAGACATCATTTCTGAACGCCTGCGGATCCTTAACCAGTTGCCGAGCATGACCGCCGGCGCCTTGGTAGTGCCCGCGACGACCCTCATGCACAAGATTGCCCCACCATCTTTTTCCCTGGGCAGCAGTCTGGTACTCGATGTCGGCCAGAAATTCGACATCAAAGATATGCGCCGCCAACTCGAGTCAGCGGCTTATCGCTGTGTTGAAACGGTCCTTGAACACGGCGAATTTGCGGTGCGTGGCGCGATCATGGATGTCTTTCCCATGGGCACTGACCACCCCTACCGGCTGGATTTGTTTGATGACGAGATCGAGTCGCTGCGGACCTTCGACCCGGAAACCCAATTATCCGTCAACAAGGTCACCAGTGTTCGACTCCTGCCCGCCAGAGAATACCCACTAACCACTGCGGCGATCAATCGGTTCCAAGATGCCTGGCATCTAAAATTCCACTCAGATCCCCGCCGCTGTCCTATTTACCAGGATATTTCTCAGGGGTTATCACCCGCAGGCGTCGAATACTATCTGCCGTTGTTCTTTGAATCCTCCGCAACCCTATTTGACTATCTGCCAGAAGGCGCTCTGGTCGTCAGCGAAGACATCGACGCCACACTCCGCCGCCATTGGCGCGACGCCGAGAGCCGCTTCGAGAGCCTGCGCTATGATATCGAAAAACCCATCCTGCCTCCGGAAGAGATTTTATTGTCCGCCGATCAGCTGTTAACAGCTTGTAACTTGCGACCAAGAATCGAAATCAAAGAAGCCAGTCATCAACAGGGTGATCAATTCAGCTTTGCCCAATTGCCTGATGTGGCAATCATCGAGCGCGGCCAGCAGCCACTGGAAAAACTTCAGTTATTACTCAAACAGCCAGCCCTGAAGATCCTGATTATCACCGAATCCAACGGTCGTAGAGAGGTTGTCGACGAACTGCTTGGTCGCCATCACATCAACACTCAAATTGTCGACAGCTGGCATGAGTTTTTGAGTCATTCGGCCGCCGTTCAGCTTGCCGTTGCGCCGATGGAACGCGGCCTGCTATTGCCAGCATCGAATCTACTGGTGCTCACGGAACAACAATTGTTTGGCCAACATGTGCTGCAGAAACGTCGGCGTGATCGACAGAAAGACAATGCGGCCGAGCCGGTCATCAAGAGCCTGACGGAATTGCACATAGATTCACCCGTGGTTCATATCGATCACGGCGTCGGCCGCTATCTTGGCCTGCAAACGCTATCAATCGACAATCAGGAAACCGAGTTTCTGACCCTCGGCTATCAAAATGATGCGCGCCTATATGTCCCGGTCTCGGCGCTACACCTAATTTCCCGTTACGCTGCCGCTGATGAGACTCTTGCACCACTGCACAAACTCGGTGGAGATACCTGGGAGAAAGCCAAACGGAAGGCTGCCGAGCAGGTGCGGGATGTTGCCGCAGAGTTACTGAACATTTATGCGCGCCGAGAGGCGAAGAAAGGCTTCGCTTTTCCTGAGCCCGATGAGGCTTATGAAGAATTCGCGGCAACTTTTCCCTTTGAGGAGACACCCGACCAGCAAAACGCAATTGAGCGCGTCATCAGCGATATGGTCACAGAGAAGGCCATGGATCACCTAATTTGCGGCGATGTCGGCTT
>JABMOJ010000297.1 GCA_013204195.1 SAR86 cluster bacterium | reverse complement strand
GTCGATCGACAAAATTCATGATATTCAAAAATGTCAGAAAGCCGAGGAATAGATAACTGGAACCAGTAACTCTTTCGGGCGTTGTCATGTTTAGAATCCATCAACATGCAAAGATGCATGCACTGAATAGAGCACGTTTTTTACACGGGAGCAAATCTACGGAACTTATCGGTTTGGTTTGATCCTCTCGACAGCTGTTTTCTGGAGACCCTAAGGCTTAGATTTCACTTAAGGACAGCCGCAGCATCCGCTCGACCTGAGTAACAATCGCTTCCAGCATGGCTTTGTCAAAATCAGGCATACGGGGCGTGTGCAGGTGACCGGTGGGGATAGTCGAACCTAGCTTGTTGCGCAGCCGAATGCTGCGATAGGAGATTTCATTGGATAAGTAGCCACCGCCGCCGCCACGAACCGCTGTTGCCCAGCGCAGTTGATCGAGTGACTTAGCGTCGAAGGTACCCTCCAAGGTGGTGACCAAATGACGATCGTTAATGGGATACTTGCCAGTTGCTTGCTGCATGGCAGCGTAAGGCAGGCTGAATTGAACAAACTCAGGACCTTGAAGGGCTGCCTCACCAAGCCGAGGAATGATGGGTTGCGTCTCAGAACCGCCGGCCAGGATATTCAGGTTGTCTGGGGCGCTAGCGCTGCGACGCCGACCGGGAAAGTGCTCCAGGTCGAATTCAGTGCGGCCCATGGACATGGTGATAACCATGTGGACGCTGTTTGACGCGTAATAGGGTGCCAGCGCTGACTCAACTTCGCCAGCATCAAAATCTGCGTAGCGTACCGGGAATGTCATGGCGTTAATTTCGGCGCGTACACCATTGTGCTCAATGACGGCGCCGTCAAGAGACAGTGCCAGGACGCCGGATGGGTTGCTCTGGCGTATATTAGTGTCCAGTAAAAAAGGGTCAAAGCCGGTGATCAGAATTTTTTTCTTGGTAGATTTTTCATAAGCCAAATCAAGCCGGCCGCGGCTACTGTGTTCCAGACTTTCGATTAACGCCAAGCGCTGGTTGTCGGTCAGTGGAAATCCCAAGTCCTGTTGGCGCAGATATCGGCTGAGTGACAGGCGTGCCCAGTAGAGCGCGCGATCGTCAAGGCTGCCGGCGGTAACCTGGTGTTTGGCAGCTTGCCACAGTTGATCGCCGCTGAGCAGAACCTGCTGCTGTAGGCTGGCAAACTCTTCAGCCTGCTGCCAGGCACGGATGCTGGCCGTCTGCTGGTCTTGCAGTGCGGATAAAAGACCAGGCATGGCCTTGTGTGCAGCGTCGATGCGCAATTCTTCGGCTGTCAGCGGGCTCGACTGCAGGCCGCCGCCGAACAGCGTGATGCAGACAAAAAACACTGCACGTTGGGTCCATGAGTTAGGCTCAAACATGATGGGCTCCTGATTCCTGTTAGCGCAATTTTCTGGTCTGTGAATGCCAGGACGGGCGCATCGAAAGACAGGCCTAGGGTATCATAGTCGTATCGGGTCCAATGAACGAGGATCGCACAGAATCCAGGGTTGATAACATGCGGGAGCGAAATGAGTAATTCGAATGCAGTGAAACTCGACGCCAGTTGGCTTGCTCACCTGGAAGGTGAATTCGACAAGCCGTATATGCTGGCGTTGAAAGACTTTTTGTTGGTGCAAAAGAGCGCCGATAAGGTGATCTATCCGGCGGGTGGGCATTATTTTAAGGCGCTGAATTCAACCCCGTTGGATAGGGTGAAGGTCGTTATTCTCGGTCAGGACCCTTATCATGGTCCGGGACAGGCTCATGGGCTGTGCTTCTCAGTACCGCCGGGGGTGCGGATACCGCCGTCGTTGATGAACGTGATTAAAGAAATTCAAGCGGACCTGGATCTATCCAAAGACCGATTCCCGTCGGGGTGTCTCTCATCTTGGGCGCAGCAGGGTGTTTTGTTGCTCAACGCCGTGCTCACCGTGGAGCAGGGCCAGGCAGGTGCGCACCAGGGCAAGGGCTGGGAGCAATTTACCGACAAAGTGATAGAGGTGGTGTCTCAGCAGCAAGACCATTGTGTCTTTATGCTGTGGGGTAATTATGCGCAAAAGAAGGGTGCGATGATTGATCGAACCAAACACCTGGTGCTGGAAGCGCCGCATCCTTCGCCACTGTCATCGCACCGTGGGTTTTTTGGTTGTCGGCATTTTTCCCAATGTAATGCTTACTTGCGAGCCCATCATGAAAACCCCATAGATTGGAGCACCCAATGAGTTTTCAGTCCGTTGTGTTGGTCTCTGTCGGGTATGACGTGAGAGGGATCACACCTGGTGCCCGCCCTTAAATGGATAACGCTAGACTCAATGATCGTGAAAGTCAGTATCAGATGAGGAGTCTATTTATCCTTGGGCACTAGTGTGCTCTTGATCCATGATTCGGTAAGATGAAGTGCTGAGGCTCGGCGCCGGTGCTGAGGTTAGTGCTTCTGGCAGGAACTGAAGCTTCGCCAATGTATTGGTGCAAAACCACCAATCTAACGGGTGCTTCGCTATGCACAACATGAAGCTATTGCACAACTGATAGTGAAAAAAAGAGTAATACCGAATGCGAGGCGAGTAGCAGTGAAAGACATCCACCAGTACCCAGCAGGTCAAGCCGCTGGCAGGCTGTCGCTTCAACATTTTCCGACTCAAACTCAGGCATGGCCTAGGGGTGCGCATCTACGCCAGTCCGATGACCCAGATCGTGCTCAGGACGATGCCGATGCACTCACTGTTCAACAGTACATTGCGCCAAAGGACTGGGTCAGTTGCGATCAATTGATCTATTTTTTCTGTGATATTCATGCGGATACGGATGCGTTTTTTCTGTCCTTGTTGGCCGCTGGCGGTATTCAAAAGACCGGCGAGGGAGATAGCGATTTTGAATTGACGAGTGAAGGCCGCGCTGCGCGCTTTATTATCGGCGGCGATTGTTTCGATAAAGGGCCAGCGACGCTGCGGTTACTCGATGCCATTCGGCAATTGATCGACAAAGGCGCTGATCTGATTCTGTTGGCGGGTAACCATGATATACGCACGTATTTGGGGATCTATTATGCAGAGAATAAAGCGCCACTGTTTGATCATTTGTTCGTGCGAATGGGCAAAAAAACCGTACCCTTGCTCGCCGAGATCTATAGGGATTACATCGAAAACCAGGTGCTGCAGACGGCGGCACCTGATGCGCTAGCGGAAGAGGCGAGAATCTACGCTTGCTTGTTTCCTGGGAATAGTTGGTATGACGAGTTCCCTAAAGTTGCCAGTTCATGGATTCGACCATCTCGGTTGGCGAAAGAGCTTAGGCGTATTCGCGAGAAGACTGATGATTTCAAGACGCGGATGGCAGCAGCTGGTCTGGATATTCATAAGGTTCAGGCGGCATTGATTAAATTCCGCGAGCTTTTCATGGTGCCAGGGGGGAATTACTCCTGGTTCTTTGATCGTATGCAAATAGCCCATCAGGAAGGCTCTTATCTATTTGTTCATGCGGGGGTCGACGACAGTGTCGCGCAAACCTTGCGTGAGCATGGAGTGGAACACCTCAATCAGGCGTTCCGAACGTCGCTTAGAAACGAGCCATTTGCACTCTATCACGGCGCATTGGGTAATGTGTTTCGTACTAAATACCGAACCATCGACTTTGATTTTTCTGCTCAGGGTGTCGATGATCTGCATCGTGCTGGAATTTACGCTATTGTTCATGGGCACAAAAATATTTTGCGGGGCCAACGGGTCGTGATTCGCAAGGGGATGCTTAACTTTGAGTGTGACGCCTCAGTTGATTGTCATACGCGTGCCAAGGAAGGTCTGGTTGGCCCCGGCGGTGCAGTAGTGAAATTTTGTCGCGATGGAACCGTGCAAGGTATCAGTACGGATTACCCATACATCAAACAATTTAGCCCTAGCGGCCAAGCTCGTTAGCGAGACATAAAGAACTGCGGTTGCTCTCACACTCATATACCAAGACGTGGATTTTCTGATGCCGATTGATGAAGGTTTGAATATCGACTTACGATTTTTGATTTTGGAAGTCAAAAAGCAAGCGCGTGCGTCAGCTTCTGTGGTTGAGAAGCCTTCGCCAGCGAAGATCAAGAAAATCAGCGTCCGCGAACACTTTATCGACAACCTCAAGGATACCTTGGAGAGCAAGTGCTATTTCAATATCCACCGGGAGGAAGAAGGGCAGATTAATCACTTCAGAGCGATTATCACCATCGCTGTCAATCTGGAAAGGTGTGCTGACTTTTTTATTAGTATTGCGAATCAAATGAGTCATGTGAAGGAACCGGCGGAATTTGTTGAGTTTGGTCTCAAACGCTATTACCAGGTGATCTATAAAGCTATTGATGCCATATATCCGGCTCTGTCTGAGAATAACCTTGAGCTGGCACAGACAATCTGCGACTACGAACTAGTGTTAGATGACTACTATAATGAAACAGCGGCGCTGATTCGAGCAAAGCTCCGGCAGCGGAGCAAAGTCGACGATTTGTTGACGTTGCTGGCGATCGCGCAATACCTTGAACGGGTAGGCGACAGCTTCCTGAATATTGGCGAAGCGATTTTAGATATTCGTTTGGGTGAGCAATTAGGTATTCTGCAATTCAGAAACTTGCAGAAAGGCCTGGCGTCACAAAACATCAATATCAATGACAGCAATATTCAGTTTAAGCCCATCATGAGTACCCGTTCTGGTTGCCGGGTGGCAAGAATTTCCATGACTGCCGTCGATTCAGTGGAGCGAGCGCTGTTCTATAAAGAAGGCGATGTGGCCAAAATAGAAGATGAAGCCAGGGGTTTAGCGCTTTGGCAGGAAAAATTCCCCGGGTTGACGCCGAAGATCGTTTGGCATGAGGCCAAGAAGAATAGCGCGACTATGTTGCTGGAATATATTGAAGGTGACGATCTGTTGAAAATTTTAATCAATGGCGGCAGCAGGCTTGACCAAGCGATGGAGATGTTAACCAAGCAGCAGGCGCAGGTCTGGAAGGTCAGTCACAAGAGCAAGGTCGTCAAATCAGATTATGTAACGCAATTACTAAGCCGAAAAAGTGATATTCAGTCAGTGCATCCAGGACTGTTTGAGGCAAGCCATGGTCTGGATTTGATGATCAAGGAGGCCAGGAAGATAGAGCGACAACTGCCAGCGCCATTCAGTACGCTGATCCACGGGGATTTTAATGCGGACAATATTATTTTCCAGTTTGATCAACAGCAAATGTACTATGTTGATGTCCATCGCAGTGGCTATGGAGATTATGTGCAGGACGTATCGGTATTTCTGATCTCTAATTTGAGGGTGCCTCTGTTCAGCTCCGAAGTTCGCCAGCGACTCAATATGGCCAATCAGCGGATGTACGATTGTGCGGCCAGTTATGCTGCTCGGCAAAAGGATAAGATGTTTCAAGCTAGGCTGGCGCTAGGCCTTTTCAGGTCGCTAATCACCTCGACTCGATTCGTGTTTGATAAAAAATTCTCAGCAGAGCTTATCGATCGCGCAAAATTGATCGTTGATGACCTCAAGGCCCATGAAGGCAAACTCAATCGATTTAAGATTAACCCAGAATATTTTCTGTATCGCTGATGGAGATGTGCCGTTTGAATATTGGAGTGATAGGAATAGCAGGAGCTTGGTCGACGGAGTCGCTTAGTGCGAGTCTGGCGCGCAAGGGTGCCGGCGGTCAGGTTATCCAGTTGAATGAAATATCCTACGATCTGGCATCCGGTGATGTCTGTTCAAAGCAGCAGAATCTCAATGAATTTGATGGTTTCATCATCAAAAAAATGGGTGCAGATTACTCTGCGAACTTGCTGGATCAGCTTGAGTTGCTTGAATTGCTGGAACGTCGCGGCGTCAGGTTTTTTTCTTCGCCGGCGATGATTCGGCGAATGATCAGTCGATTGGGTTGTACCCTGCGGCTGCTGGATAATTCGATTGCCATGCCGCCGACGTTTGTTACCGAGGATGTGGATGCGGCTGTCAGGTGGGTGGAGTCTCAGGGTCCGGTGATTCTAAAGCCGCTCTACAGCACCAAGGCCAGAGGCATGGAGCTCCTGCATGATGGGGCGCTAGCACGGCAGCATTTCAATGCATTACAGGTGCGTGGAGAGAAGATTATCTACTTGCAGAAACACTATGATTTGTCGGGTACCGATTATGGTCTGGTCTTTATGGGTGGCGAGTACATCGGTGCCTATGCGCGTGTGGGTGACGGTTCTACCTGGCACACCACGACACGGGAAGGCGGCAAGTATGAAGCGTTTACGCCATCGCCTGAGTTAATCGAGCTGGCGACTCGAGCCCAGGCACCCTTCGGCCTGGATTTTACCAGCGTAGATATCGCTGTGACGAAGGAGTTGGGGCCAGTCGTGTTTGAGGTGTCAGCTTTCGGGAGCTACAACGGTTTGTATGAAAGCTCCGGTATCGATTCCCCCGACCTGTTCACCGATTACGCGATTAAAAAACTCACTGAATGACCGGCGTTTCAGTCCATTCACTGCCGGGCGTTTGAAAGCGGGAGAGTTCGGTGAGGAGCCTTGCGCCCTGGTTGATCAGCTCATCGCGGTTGCCGCGGGCCTCAAGATTTAGGCGCACCAAGGGTTCTGTTTTTGACGGGCACAGAGTGAATCGCCATTGCCCGGGCATCTCGAAGCTTAAGCCGTCAAAGAAATCCACACCCAGAGCCTGGCGTCCATAGCAATTGAGTATATGCTCCAGCGCGCCCTTGGTATCACTTAACGTCAAGTTGATCTCTGTGGTTGAGCACACATTGGCTCTGGCTTGCTCGACAATCTCTGCCAGTGTTTTGTCGGTCTGAGCAAGGATCTGAATCATCTTCAGCCAGGCTAACATGCCCGAATCACAACCATTAAATGCGCCGAAATAGTGGTGAGACGATAGCTCGCCGCCATAAACCGCTTGGTTTTTGCGCATGTGTTGTTTCATAAAAGCATGCCCGGTCTCAGAGCGAATGGCTTTGCCCTTGAGCCGCTGGATGATGTCGAGAGTATTCATGCAGAGCTTTGAATCATAGACGATGGCGGCGCCGGGAAAGACTGTCAGGTAGTGCTCTGCCAGAATGCCCACCACATAGTAGGTGGGTACAAGCTGGCCGTTGCCGTCGAAAAACACACAGCGATCACAATCGCCATCCCAGGCGACACCCAAGGCGAACTCATTGGATTGCATAAACTGGGTCATCTCGGCGATAAGCAGGGGCTTCGAAGGATCTGCACCGCCGTCTGGTATCGGCCCTGGCTGGCGTCGTACCCACTCAACGGGGAGCTTGAGTCCTTCGGCAATATCATGCGCCAGGGTCGTAGCGGTGCCATTTAAGCCGTTGAGTGCGATCAAGCCGCTGGTCAAGCTGGCAGGCTGGAATTGGTGTAGGAGGTGCGCCACATAATCTTGGTGAACATCGCGCTCGCGCATGATGCCAGATTTGCCCTGGTTGGTGTGTCCTGACAACATCAGCGCCATGACGCTGTCGAGACCGTCATCAAAGGTGACCGCCTTGCCATTTTTCAGCACCAGCTTAAAGCCATTGAATGCTGCTGGATTATGGCTGGCAGTGACCACGATAGCGGCGCTAATGCCGGGGAGTGAAGAGGCAAAATAGCCCAGTTCAGTGGCGCATAAACCCAGGTCGACAACGTCGACGCCAGATGCCAGCAACCCATTGATCAGACATTGCTGGAGTCCCGGGCTGGAATCACGCATGTCGCGACCCACCGCAACAGTGCCTTTGAGTTTGAAGTGATGAGCAACCCCGTGGGCAAAGGCCAGCGCAAAGGCGTCGTCAATTTCCGTTGGGAAAATGCCGCGGATATCGCCAAGTCGAAATGCCGTGAGGGTGTGTTTCATGGTAGCGATACTACCACAGCTGGTCGGTTTGTCAGCCTGTGTCCTAGGCTCGGCGGGCGACTTTCCCGCTGGGCTGATGCTTGTTATCCTGCGGCGATGCGGAACCGCTTTAATTGATCATTACTCAGGCGAGACACACCATGAAGACCAACCGATTAGGCCGCAGTGCGGTGGTAGTATCAGATATCTGTATGGGGACCATGACCTTTGGTACCGGCGCTGATGAAAAGACGGCGTTTGAAATCCTCGATCGCTCTTATGAGGCCGGTATCGATTTCTATGATACCGCTGAAAATTACCCCGTGCCGCCCGATAGTAAGTTGGCAGGCCTGACGGAAGACATTGTTGGTCGGTGGATGAAAACGAAATCCCGAGATTCTCTCATCATCGCCACAAAGGTCTCCGGGCCGAGCCATGGCTGGCTCAAAGCATCTGTTCGAGATGGCAAGACAGCCCTTGATCGACACAATATCATCAAAGCTATAGAGACCAGCCTGCGGCGTCTGCAAACGGACTATATCGACTTGTATCAGACCCATTGGCCAGATCATGGCGTTGCCTATGATGAGATCCTGGCGGCCCTGGATGAGCTGGTGCAATCCGGTAAGGTTCGCGTGCTAGGTTGCAGTAATGAAACCACCTGGGGTTTGACTAAGAGCCTGATGGTTGCAGAGATGCATGGTTATGCGCGCTATGAAACTATCCAGAATAACTTCAGCCTGAATAATCGCCGGTTTGAAGATGAGTTAGCCCAGGCCTGTCGGCAAGAAAATGTCAGTTTGATACCATTTTCACCACTGGCCGGTGGTGTCTTGTCCGGTAAGTATCTGGACAAACAACGACCAGAAGGGGCGCGGTTTACCAAGTATCTCGCAATGGGCGGCCGTCAGGCGGCAATGGCAGGACGGTTTATTAACGACAAGACACTCGCTTCAACCGCGCGTTTTATGGAGATTGCCCAGCAGGCCGGTCTGGCACCGGTGACCCTGGCGACGGCCTGGAGCAAGCAACATGATTTTGTCGCCTCCACCATTGTTGGCGCCACTCGGGTTGATCAATTGGATGATATTTTTGCCGCGGCCGAGGTGGTTTTAAGTGCCGAGGTCATGGCTGAGATCGATAAGGTCACGACCGAGATTCGCTATCCGATGGGATAGTCGAGATCGGTCGGTAACGATGGGTCTGGCGCGATCTAAAAACTGTTCTCAGTAACCGCATTTTTCAGGGGCTTGTTGTCGAGAAATGCTGCCAAGTTGGCTAAAAACAGCAGCTGACCACGGTGGCCTGTACCCTCGCCGCGATTACTAGAGTGGGGCGTTAGCATGACTCGTGGATGGTGCCATAAGGGGCTGTCGGCGGGTAAGGGTTCGACCTCGAAGACATCAAGCACCGCATGATCAATTAAGCCCTCATCGAGCACCTGGATCAGTGCGGGCTCATCTACCACACCACCGCGGGCAATATTCACCAGTACGCTGGTGGGTTTCATCAATCTGAGCATCTTCGCATCGAACAGGTGTCGGGTTTGTTCCGTCAAGGCGCAGGCGAGTACCACCACATCAGCCTGGGGCAAGTGCTCTGCCATTTCGCTGTAGGTGATCACTTGATCTGCGTGGGGGCTCTGCGCCTGGGCGCGTTTGACGCCTGTCACTTGGGCTTCGAAGCCGCGGGCTATCTGACCCACCCGCTGGCCGATATTGCCCAGGCCAACGATCAGCCAGCGCGAACCATGAATCTCTTGAAAGTGAGTGTCCTGCCACTCAGCGTTGGCCTGATGCCGCGCCCGCTCGGCAAAGTTTTGGTAGTGACTGAGTACGGCTGCGACCACGTACTCGGCGATTGCTGGCGCTTGAGCGTCGCTATTGCTGAGGCGTACACCCTGATCAAAGATCTGTTTGAAAAATGGTGCATCGAGCCCCGCGGTTACTGACTGCATCCATTGCAAGTCTGGTGCGCTGGTCACCAGTTTAATAAAAGGCCCAAATTGCTTGTTTTTAATGATGTCCAGGCTGAACCAGGTAGCGTGAATAGGGTATTGCGCAGCGCTGACGGTGTCGTCGTTGACCTTCAGGGAACCGTCAGCCTGCAGTCTGACAATGGTGACGCGCTGCTGATGAATTGCCAAGTCGGCCGCCATGTCGTTGTAGCTGGATTCCGAGAGTAATAGGTTTATCAATGCAGATCTCCTGATCGTGGTGGCCGGTCGCGGCCTAGTCTACAGTTTAATACTCGTGCTTTGCGCACATGTTAAGTTTTATGCGGTATTACATCAGGCCATTCAGGCGGTTGATATTACTGAATCGGGCAGGATCTAGATCCTTGTCGGCCAGCGCGGGGTGATCTGGCAAATAGCGATGGGCACGATAAATGCTGACAGTGGCTTCGCCACGGGCATTGTTGTTAACGAAGGGGTTGATCCACTCCCAAACAACCTCCCGAGCCTGGTTAGTTTCAAACAGACGGCCGCTGGTGCCTTCACACACCAAAACGTTGCCTGAAGGCAGGCGGGAGGCGCCGGAAATATGGCCGCTGAAAAATTGGTGCATGGGCACGCCATGATAAGTCCAGACGACATCGCTGCTCTGGGGGTCTATTTCAATCACTCGTGAGGAGGAGGCGCCGTTATCGAACACTTGAATATTGTCGTGGGTGGCACCTTTGTTGGTAACCCAGGTAGGATTGTGTTGGCCATGGGTCTTAGTGAATTTCCAGCTAATTTCGCCACTATCGGCATTGATGATCGCGAGCCTGTCAGCATTTCTGGCGGAAAATAGGATGTCGCCCTTTTTGTTGATATCAAAGCCGTTGAGGTGAGTCCATTCCCAGCGCCGTCGAGTAGGGTGTATCGGATCCTTGATTGGATCGAGCAACTTCCAGGTCTGGATGCGCCGTATTTCTTGACCCTGGGGGTCAACTTCAACCAGGTCATCACCGAGTAACCGAGGCAAGCGCTCCCGTGGCATCTTGTAGCCACCGCGTACTTGTTTGTGCAAATCTTCCGGTAATTCAACCCATTCCGGCACCATCGTGTTGCCGTTCTCGAGGCGAAAGAAATCATGGTGCTGGCAGCGGTTTACGTATTCCCAGACAATGTCACCCTGCCAGTTCATTTCTACCAGGGTGGTGTGGTAGCCGCCGAGGCGAGTGATATGCTGCTCGAACGCTAGCGGCGCCTTCGTTGGCTCGTCTGGTGGTGGTTTAGGTAATTTTATATCAGAGCCGGTCATCAGTAAATTGCCGTTCTTCAACAGTCGACCATAGCCTGGGTGGATATGACTGAACCGCCATTGATGCACGACTCGGCCATCCATATCAATCAGGTAAGTCGATTGGTCACCATGAGGGGTCAGCAGCGTATAGCCCTTGGTGGACAAACCCGGTTTGTGAAATGTCAGACCCGTTGCCCGATTGATAGACCAGCCCATATTGATCTCCTTGCTTGTTGTCTCATCCGTTAGCGTTGTAGCCGCAGGCTGGTGAGCGCGTGTCTTGCGATGCTATGACCGAAGGTAAGATGCACCATTGATATCGATAATGCCACCAGTCATAAAGGTGGGCGCCTCGAGCGCTAGATAACGGATGGTTTCGCCGACCTCTTCAGCCTGGGCGACACGGCCGATTGGACTTTGCTGACGAATGCCTTCGCCTTCCGGG
>JABMOJ010000296.1 GCA_013204195.1 SAR86 cluster bacterium | reverse complement strand
GATCAAAGGTGATTCGATGGCGCCGCTGCAGATTAATGCCAGGGCCACATCGGCGCCGATTTTGCGCGCGAGCCCCACTCCCTGTCTGCGGGGTATCAGTCGCCCCGGTAGGCATCGATCGACGATGATGAGGTCAGGCCTGGCAGATCCATGAATGTAGTGCAGATGACCAGACTGCTGGGCGGGTTCACGAGTCAAATTCTGCAACATGAGTTGGCTGATGCGGTCGGTGCTATCCCAGCTATTGACGACCACGATCATGAGTAAGCCGGGGTCTGCGTGTGGCCAGACCTGGATTAATGACTCGGGCGGTTCGCGGTGCGCGGGTATCACCAGGCAGTGCGCGTAGCGGCGGATATCAAGCCCTTCAAGGGCGTGGATTTCCGGCTCTGCATATCTCTCCAGGTACTGAAGCTGAGCTTTTTCAGGCGACATAAATCTTCATTGGCGACAGGCGCGCTTCGTTAGTGTAATCGTGGGCGAATTTCCAGGGCGTTCATGGCGCTGGCTTCAATGTCGAGCCATTCATCGAGACGGTCTTTGACGGTTTGCAGCGGAAAGTAGAGGGCCGCCAGGCGAATAAACAACTGATGATGATTAGCCTCGGACCTTGCCAAGGTGCGGTAAAATGTCTGCACGTCAGCTGGCAGGTCAGCCTTCGCCAGCAAGGCAAATCGTTCGGCCCCACGGGCTTCGATTACCGCAGCGGACAACAGTCGATCGATGAAGTAGGGGGTCGTGCCCTTACGAACCTGGCGTAATATTTCGTTCACATAAGGATCTTTTTCGTCATCACCGAGTCTGACGTTGCGCTGGGTCATGAGACGTACCACCTGACGAAAATGGTTCAGCTCTTCTAAGGCAAGATCGATCATCGCCTCCACCAGTTCAGCGCGATCAGGATAGTGGGCGACCATCGACATTGCCATGGAGGACGCCTTACGTTCGTTGGCGGCATGATCTTGAAGGAATCGATCAAACTCATGGAGTACCCCCTGAGTCCATTCTGCTGGCGTCGAGAGCTTGAGCCCGCTGACGGCAAGAATGGCTATGACGCCTTCGGAGAGGGGTTGGTTCACAAGACTTCCTGAAGGAAGTGCGAGATCTCTTCGACCTCTTCCATGCAAACCTGGTGGCCCATGGGATAATCAGACCAACGCACCTCATAGCCCAGGCGTTTGAGGTTTTCTCTCGAGGTGGCCGCTTGCATGATGGGGATCATGGGGTCCTGGGTGCCGTGGATCATCAGAATCGGAATGCCAAGATTGGCATCTGTGCGCTCTTGTTCCGTCCGTTTATAGTCGTGCAGGTAGGTTGAAAGTGCGATCACACCCGCCAGTCGCATGTCGTAACGCAAAGCGGTATGCAGCGCGATCACCCCGCCTTGAGAGAAGCCTGCCAGTAGGATGTTCTCGCTGGGAATGCCGCGTGCGAGCTCGCGGGCAATAAAGTCGCTGATTTGGCTAGCGGATTCGTTGATATCATCAACAGCTCCAGATTCTGCATGAGGCACGAAATCATACCAGGCGCGCATCTCGTCGCCATTGTTGATTGAGACCGGCCGAATCGGGGCGTGAGGGAAAATAAAGCGAATGCCGGAATCCTTCGGCAAATTCAACTCAGGGACAATGGGTTCGAAGTCGTGGCCGTCGGCACCGAGACCATGCAGCCAAATAACAGTGGCGATAGCCGGCGTTGCTGGCTCAATTTCGATATGTTCCAGTAGGTCGCGCATGTTCATGTTCCTAGTTGAGAGGGCGTGGGCCGGGAGTTAACAGGGAATTGGCCCGAAATTGGCTGGTAGGTTTCCATGAGTGTCGATGGGCTCGCTGGTGGGCCTGCGCAGGCGTGTTGAAAAAGCGATGATACCGAATTTTGGCAGAAAAATATGGATTCCTTAAGGCAAATGACGTTGATTGACTTCCTCTTACGTTCTGCTGCAGCCGGGTCTGAGTTGAAATCGCCAGGAATAAGCCGCGTTACTCAAGTCAAATGCTCGGCGGACATGGTTGTGAGCCGGTGCAGCGCTGCTAGCGTTCGCTTGATTGTTGCCCCTGGATGCCGAATGTGACTAAATGTCAGCAAATCAATCAGGCAGAGGTATCAACAGTGGGACCATTATCGGGTATTAAGATTATCGAGTTGGCGGGCATTGGCCCTGGGCCGTTTTGCGGCATGATGTTGGCAGATATGGGCGCCGAGGTGATTCGAGTTGATCGCGCGAGTAAAGGCGGGCGGCGTGGGGTCGATGTATTGACTCGCGGTCGAAAGTCTATCGCTGTCGATCTTAAGAGCCCTGAAGGCAAAGAGGTAATCCTCAAGCTTTGTGAATCGGCAGATGGCATCTTTGAGGGTTTTCGACCGGGTGTTACGGAGCGCCTGGGGTTAGGTCCAGAAGAATGTATGGCGCGGAATCCAAAGCTGGTCTACGGACGCATGACAGGTTGGGGGCAGGACGGCCCCATGGCCCATGCTGCCGGGCATGACATCAACTATATTGCGCTGTCAGGCGCTTTACATTCTATCGGCGGTAAAGATGGTAAGCCGGTGCCGCCACTTAACTTGGTAGGTGATTTTGGTGGTGGTGGGATGTTCCTGGCCTTTGGCATGGTATGCGCGCTGCTCGAGGCACAAAAGTCAGGTATGGGTCAGGTGGTCGATACCTCCATGGTAGAAGGCGCGTCTGTGCTGATGTCGATGTTCTTTACTATGCGTGCAGCGGGCCTCTGGAAGGAGGAGAGGGCGTCAAATATGTTAGATGGCGGAGCTCACTTTTATGACACCTATGAAACCAAGGACGGCGGATATATATCGTTGGGGTCGATAGAGCCGCAATTTTACGCCCTATTGCTTGAGAAGGCGGGACTTAAGGTTGAAGACTTTACGCCGCAAATGGATCAATCGCGATGGCCCGAATACAAAGCTCGACTAACAGATGCGATCAGGCTAAAGACCCGGGATGAGTGGACCGAGATTATGCAAGGCACTGATGTCTGTTTTGCGCCCGTGCTGGCATTGAGCGATGTGGCCGATCATCCCCATAACAAGGCTCGTCAGTCTTTTGTTGAGATGGATGGGGTGATTCAGCCGGCGCCTGCGCCTAGATTTAGTCGAACAGCCCCTGAGTTGACCGTCAGCTCTCGCATGGCGGGCGAGGACAGTCGAGAAGTGCTGGCGGCGGCGGGCTATTCACCATCAGAGATAGATGCGCTTGTGAGTGTCGGAGCTGTGAATTTGTCCGCTAGCTAGGGGTGGATGCTAATGGTTAGCTGTAGCCGGAGTTCTTGCGGGTGCAGCTGATTATCGCGGAAAAGAAACAGAAAAAAGCAGTTAGGTGCATATTGTTTGAGATAAACCTGTTTATTTGTCAAAAAATTGTGTGTTTAGTCATTATTTATTGCCATTAATGCAGTAGAATCACCCCTTCATCGGCTTGTGTGTGGCGAAATTGTCAAAAGCCGCGGTCAACGCGGTAAGTGCTTAGATGATCACCCTCCCATTAACCAGATAAAGTAGGTGCTAACAAATGAGCGTAGAATTACTTGATACCACTCGGTTCCATGGGTTCAGGGTCAGACGTCAGATAGCCGGAAAAACTTACCAGGAATATTTTTCCCTGAAGGCGGATGGCAAGCGTATGCGCGGTGCAGCTCGTGCCGCAGTCAAACAGGTCGCTGAGGATCGTGACGCGGTTCTGCAAAAATTACAGGCTAAAGCTAAGGCTGAAGCGGCAAAAAATGCCTTGTTTGATAAAGATGGTAAGGTTCGAGGTATTCTGTTTCGAATGAAAACAGAAAAGAGCGGTACACGTACGCCGGTTTTTCAGATCGGTATTATGTCTGCTAAGGTCGGCAAAATCGTCAACACGACGGTGTCAATTAATTTGCACGGGCTAGAGTCAGCGTGGCAGAAGGCCGTGGATTTTTATATCGACCATAAGAAGATTTCTAAGCGGGCTAAGGTCTATCAGGAATTGCTTAGCGCACAGCCGACTAAAGCACAGTTGGATGCGATGAAACGGAAGCGACCGAAAAAAGCCTAGAGCGTGCTCAGCGGCGAAAAGGGATCCTGGTGATCCCTTTTTTTTGTCCTTTTTTTTCTGTAAGTGTTAATGTTTTTGCTCGTTTTCACAGGAGTATCAAAGGTGAGTTACGCAGTCGAATATGCGAAATCTTTGGCCGACCCGGTTGGGTTCTGGCGTGAACAGGCAGACCTGATTCAATGGGATCGAGCGCCAGAGAAGATCCTCAGTAAAGATGCTAATGGTAATGACGCCTGGTATGCCGATGGTGAGTTGAATACCTGCTATCTGGCGCTGGATTACCATATAGAGCAGGGTCGCGGTGAACAGACAGCGTTGATCTATGACTCGCCGGTGACCGCGACGGTGCAACACTTCAGTTATTCGCAGCTGCGTGAACAAGTGGCGCTATTTGCCGGAGTGCTGCTGTCACGGGGTGTCACTAAGGGCGAGCGGGTCATTATCTATATGCCGATGATTCCTGAGGCAGTAATCGCGATGCTGGCTTGTGCACGTATAGGGGCAGTTCACTCAGTCGTGTTCGGTGGATTTGCAGCCAGGGAGCTTGCCAGTCGTATCGATGATGCTACGCCAAAATTGATTATCGCGGCCTCCTGCGGCATTGAGTTCGCATCGGTTATTCCTTATAAGCCGCTATTGGATCAGGCCTTGGCCCTCGCTCAACATCAGGTTGACGCCTGTGTCATCCTGCAACGTCCTCAAGCTCGGGCTGAGCTCCAAGCTACAGACATAGACTGGGACGTTGCTGTCGCCGCCGCTGTGCCGGCTGCTTGCGTGTCGTTGAAGGCCACTGACCCACTCTATGTGCTTTATACATCGGGCACCACGGGCAAGCCCAAGGGTGTTGTCAGGGATAACGGGGGCCATGCCGTCGCTTTGCGATATAGCATGCAGGCGATCTACGATGTCGGACCTGGCGATGTCTTTTGGGCGGCCTCGGATGTTGGCTGGGTAGTGGGCCACTCCTATATCGTTTATGCGCCACTGATTACTGGTTGTACAACAATCTTGTTTGAAGGCAAGCCCGTGCGAACGCCAGATGCGGGGACGTTCTGGCGGGTCATTGAGCAACATCAGGTTAAGGTATTTTTTACCGCGCCCACTGGTTTTCGCGCCATGCGCAAAGAGGATCCTGAGAGTTTGCTGCTTCGAGACTATGACATCTCCTGCCTGCAAGCTTTGTTCGTTGCCGGTGAGCGGACGGACCCGCCCACGTACCACTGGCTTTGCAATATATTGAACATTCCTGTGATCGACCATTGGTGGCAGACCGAAACCGGTTGGCCCGTTGCGGCTAATCTGCGGGGAATTGAGCCCAGGCCGACGCTGGCGGGTTCGGCGAGCTTTGCAGTCCCAGGCTTTGACGTTCAGGTCCTGGGAGCTAACCATGAAGTTCTGCCAGCCGGCGAAGAGGGCGATGTCGTGATTCGATTGCCTCTGCCTCCCGGTTGCATGTCGACAGTCTGGGGTGACCATCAACGTTACACAGAGGCTTATATGACGCTGCATCCGGGCTATTACCATACCGGTGACGGTGGTTATTTCGATGCTGATGGTTACCTGTATATCATGGGACGAACTGATGATGTCATCAATGTAGCGGGTCATAGGCTTTCTACCGGAGAAATGGAAGAGATCGTTGCAGCCCACCCTGCCATAGCGGAGTGTGCGGTTGTTGGTATTGAAGACCGAGATAAGGGTCAACTGCCCATCGGTTTGTTGATCCTCAAGGACGGCGTGCAGCTGCCCGCAGCCCAACTCGAAGCGGAGCTGGTGGCGATGGTTAGGCAGGCCATTGGTGCCTTCGCGAATTTCAAGCGAGCGGTGGTGGTCAGTCGGTTGCCCAAGACGCGATCCGGCAAAATCCTACGTCAGATCGTCAGGAAGATTGCTGACAACAAGCCCTTCGAGCCACCGGCTACTATTGATGATCCGTCCGTCTTGGGCGAGATTCGTGATGCCCTAAAGACAGCAAAAGTTGGCCAGATAGCGGAGACACAAGGATGAATAGCGTATTGATTACTGGGGCATCCTCAGGATTCGGTGAAGCCTGCGCTCGCAAGTTTGCAGCGCATGGCCAGCGGTTGGTGCTCTGTGCCCGCCGTGCGGATAGATTATCAGCGCTTGCGGATGAGCTCAGTCAGATTACCGAAGTGCATTCGGTGGTGCTTGACGTTCGCGATCGAGAAGCTGTGTTTGCGCTGCCGGCAGCACTGCCCGCGGCCTTTGCGGACGTTGGCATACTTGTTAACAATGCTGGTCTGGCTTTGGGGTTGGGTGGTGCTGACGTCGCGAGTGTCGACGACTGGGAAGCCATGGTCGATACCAATATAAAAGGTGTGATGTATTTGACTCAGGCGATGCTTCCGGGGATGGTCGCTCGCGGTGGTGGGCATGTCGTCAATATTGGCTCCGTCGCTGCGAGTTGGCCCTATCCCGGAGGGAATGTTTACGGCGGCACGAAAGCGTTTGTGCAACAGTTTTCACGAAATTTACGTGCTGATCTGCTGGGTAAATCGATTCGAGTGTCGAATATTGAACCAGGGATGTGTGAAACAGAGTTTTCAGTGGTACGCTTTAATGGCGATGAGGAGCGGGCTAAGCAGGTCTATTCGGGCATGCAGCCGTTAACCGCTGCCGATATCGCTGAAATTGTTTATTGGGTGACGGCTTTACCGCCGCATATCAATGTCAATCAGCTGGAGGTGATGCCCACGGCTCAAGCTTGGGGTCCATTCGCCGTTCATCGGGACTGATGTGAGCGTGGTTGATTTGGAGGTGTCTGGTCCACGCAATCACGTTATAATTAAGCTCTCCAGGCGAAGATGACAGCGGTAATATGATCATAGTCCACGGTAAATTCCCAATAAAACAGGCGTTTCGAGAAGAAGCGCTAAAGCTTATGCAGCGTATGTCTGTCGCCAGTCGTGAAGAGTTTGGCTGTATCAGTTACGAATTTTATGTGGGTTTGTCGGACCCGAACACGCTCCTGTTGTTTCAAGAATGGGATTCGGTTGATGCCTTGCAAGACCACTTTGATACGGCGCACATGGAAGAGTTTCTGAAAGTCTTGCCTGATGTGCTAGACGGTGAGGTTGCCACCCGGCGTTATGAAGTTCGAAATCCCAATGATATTTCCAGCGGGTCAAATGAAGATCGAAGTGTCCCTGTTGACCGAAGTGATCAGTCGGAAGGTCGCCATTCGAGGCAGAAAATTATTCATTGATGCTGTGGTATGACGCGTCAGTGATTTGTGTTGCCGGACTGCTTGAGTCTGGGTCTATGCGAGCAGCGCTAAAATGTTCTCTGGCGGCCGACCGATAACCGCGCGGTCACCGATCACGACAATCGGCCGCTCTATCAGTTGTGGGTGTTTGATCATCGCGTCGATCAATGCGCTGTCAGTCTGATTCAGATCGTCAAGCTGCAGGGCCTTGTATTGAGCTTCAGAGGTTCGAAGTAACTGGCGCGGACGCATCAAGAGCTTGGCAAGCAAGTCGATTAACTGGTCTGCTGTGAAAGGGCTTGTCAAATACAGGGCGATGTTCGGCGAGATGCCGTGAGAATAGAGTAATTC
>JABMOJ010000295.1 GCA_013204195.1 SAR86 cluster bacterium | reverse complement strand
GGGTATGAATGGCGGGCCCATAACTGTAGGAGTGCTGTAGTAGTTCGGTGAGCCGGCTGGCGAGCCAAATTGGATGGCAACGTGCCTGGTCGCCCTGATAGACCGGCAGCAGATGGCCTTGGGTCCCGGCGATATATATTTCGTTGTCTTGCCGCGACAGCGTCACACTCATGGGGGTAAGGGACCGTCTTAACGGGGCGCTGGCCAGGGTTAGTTCAGCGCGGGCTTCGGCTTGCGGCAGGCTTTTGGTCAACCGGGTCTGCTTGATTTTGGTGAGCCAGGGTGCGTCGCCTAACCCCACATTGCCCTTTAAACAGATGTCTTTATCCTCATTGACAACCTTGAACTCACCGCCCTGACGTTTCGCGATCAGGAGTTCCATCTTGTTACCATTGTACGTCGGCTTTTTAAAGGTCAAATCTACCCAGCCGTGGTCGAGCCACTCGATGCCAAATAATGCCAAAAAGGTGTCCGTTGTCCAGCCGTAGACCTGTAGGCTGTTGATCAAGCGCTTGCGCGGACGAGGCATCTTAGGGGTACTGATTGACAGACTGGGGTCGTCGAGCCGGGCCTTATCCGCAACGGTTCTAAATGCTGTGAAGCTAGCATGATGGGTCATATTGGCTCGGGTAGTAAAGCGATGGTACATTGTAGAAAGCTGGACGGATAAGTAAAGGCATACATGTCAAGCCGGTGCAGCGGCCAATCACGATCAGGCTTTGACGGATCTCGCGCCGAAATGCGCAGATGGCATCAGCCACTGAGTGGGTTCATTGAGGTCTGACAGCCTTTAATGGATAATAATTATCGATGTAACGGAGAATATATGGTCGATCTATACGAGGCGATGAGTACCTTGCGCGCGGTTCGGCGTTTAAAGCCGGATCTGATTCCTGCCGAAGTACTTGGGCGGGTCTTGCAAGCGGCAGCTTGGGCGCCGACCGGTGGTAACGTTCAGCCGTTTCGGATTATTGCCGTGCAACAGCCCGTCTTGAAGCAAGGCCTGGGTGCCCTGTATCACGCGGAATGGCACGAGTATAGCAAGGGGCATCTTGCGGCGATGCCGGGGATGCGAGAAGCCGCCCGCGAGCAAATGGCAAAAATGCTTAAAGCTGGCAACTATCTTGCCAGTCATATGGCGGAAACACCGGTCATTCTCGTGTTCTGCTTTAATCCAGACTATATGGCCATCACCGACAGCGGCCTTGGACGACCCTCGATTGTCGGTGGTGGCTCCGTTTATACCGCGGTGCAAAACGTTATGTTGGCGTGTCGTGCAGAAGGGTTGGGCTGCGTGCTCACAACGCTGCTGTGTCAAAAGGAGCAGGCGGTGAAAGAGTTGCTGGGTATTCCTGCGGACTGGTATACCTGTGCTCATGTGCCTATCGGTTACCCCGTATTAAAGGGGCATGGTCCTATTAGTCGCAGGCCGCTGGATAAGCTGGTGTTCAGTGATCAGTGGGCGCAGCCTTTTACCGAATAAGCAGGTGCTGCGCGGTGCGAAACACCTGCCTTGATTTTATTCGTCGAACATGTCCGGCTGTTCAGCGCAGATGACGTCATGGAGTGGCTGGAAGCTGAACCAACCTCCAGGTGCTGAACCTACCTGACGCTGAGTCAATTCAGCGATCTCAGGACGAATCAGCTTGGGCGTGCCTGCGGCTTCGGCGAGCAGCTGCGCCTGACAGGAGCGTTCCATGGTGATATACCACCATGCGACCTCGTCAACGGTCTGGCCCACTGTCAGTAACCCGTGATTTTGTAGTATCGCTGCTTTTTTGGTGCCAAGGGCCGCAGCGATGCGTTGGCCTTCAGAGGTGTCGAGGACGACACCGGTAAAATCGTCGAACAATACATGGTCACCATAAAAAGCACAGGCGTCTTGGGTCAATGGATCGAGCAGGCGTCCCAGAGAAGCCCAGGCTTTGCCATACAGAGAATGGGTATGGGCGGCGGCTGTCACATGTGGCAGATGCTTATGAATTTGTGAATGAATGGCAAATGCAGCGGCATTCAAGCGACCGGAACCTTGGACAATCTCGCCATCGTGGTTAACCAGAATCAGGTCAGAGACGCGCATCTGTTTAAACGAGCGACCAAACGGATTGACCCAGAACTGATCGGTATGCTCGGGGTCGCGAACTGTGAAGTGACCGGCGACACCTTCATCAAAACCCAGGCGACCAAACAGTCTTAGTGCGGCTGTCAGTTTTTGTTTGCGCTCTTTGCGCTCTTCGGTCACAGACTCAAATTTCGGTGGATAGTCAATGCCAGCGATGGGGCTAGCGGGGCGTTTCTGGGGTTGGCTCACTGG
>JABMOJ010000294.1 GCA_013204195.1 SAR86 cluster bacterium | reverse complement strand
ATGGTATGAGGGTTTGAAATAGCCATGACCCGTTCGCCGGTGGAGAAGAACCGGTTGCTGCCACGCGAGCCAGCAAAGGTTTCGCGAGGAATAATGAGTTCGCCGCTCTTCTGGGGAAAGATGGCATAGCGCTTCTCCAAGACATAGTAGCGCCGATTGTTCACCAGAGTTTCATACCGCTGTTCGCCTTCGATCGCTTCGATAACCGCGTCAGTCAAGGCCGGTGGCGGCGGAAAGTCGCCAGAGACGGCGTCGACGTAGAACAGTTTCACGGTATACAGAATTTGACCCTGAACATAGGTGTCTTGGGTGTCGACAGTAGTCTCGAAGAACACATATTGGCTGGTCTGGCGTTGCATTTCTGCAGTCTGGCGAACCACATTAACAACGATTGGCGAAGACTGGTGATTACCGACGAACAGCGAAGGCACGATAAGTTGGCCTAGGCGGCGGGCTCGTAGCGACAGTTCCCAAAGCACATAAACTTCGGCGGTAGTATTGCCGTTGATGATGCTGGTGCGACTGGTGCTTTGTGGGCCATTGATGCTCACGATCTCAAAGTCCTGTTCCAGGACGCTGAAGTCCGGTGCCGTGTTGGTGCCGGCATTCTCCAGCCGCACCTTCAGTATCAGCAGATCGGCGTCGGAGACCTGCCTGCGGTCAACTGAAGTGAGCAAACTCGCCTGACCAGCGAAGCTTGCCAACAGCAACGTCAGGGTCAGCAGCAGGTTGGCCAGTTGACCCTTTGGCAGAAGTCTGGGCCTGCCAGATGACTTGTGCGCACCGAGTCTCTCGGTGCTACCAGTTAGATTGATTGCCATTATTGTTTGATCTGCCTTGTCTGAGTCGGTCGGAATATTGCATCTCGAATTTTCGGCGCAGCAGGCCGCCGGGATCATCAGGGACCTTGCGGAGCCAGTTTTCCAGGGCCTGGCGCTCTTCATCGTCCAGGGGTTGAGTGTCTTCCTCTGCCAGCTTCGCGTCCTTGGCTTGCTGGTCTTGATCACTGGGCTGTTGTTGCTCAGCCTCGGTGCTCTCGTCATCCTGCGGTTCGCCGTCCTCATCGGAGGATTGTTCGCCGTCAGACTGTTCCTGGTCGTTAGGGTCGCCGGGTTTTGAATCCTGGTCTGAGGATTCGTCCTCGGACTCTTGGTCCTCGCCGTCTTCACTGGATTCCTGGTCTTGTTGCTGCTGTTGCAGAATGTCCTCGACTAACTGCTTGTTAGCGGCGGCGTCTGCGTCATTTGGATTCTGCGCCAGGGCTTGCTCGTAGGCTTTGATGGCATCCTCATACTCGCCTAGGCGGGCGAGGCTGTTGCCAAGATTATAAGCATCATCGGCGCTGGCCGATTGCTCAACGCCGGCTGTCTTACTGATCTGTTGGGCATAGTCACTGGCAGCGCCGGCATAATCTTCACTGCGATAGCGGGCTGCGGCACGCCAGGTCTCGTCCTTAAACAGGTTCGCAGCAGCAGCGGCATCGCCTTCGGTCAGGGCCTGTTGCGCCTGCTGGTCGCGGGTTGCCCAGAGATCGTCCCACAGGGAAGCCTCGGCCTGTTCATGGGGCAGAATCATCAACAGTGGCAGGGTCCACAACCAGCCGCGGCGAAAGCACAATGCCGCCAGTGGCAAAAGCAGCAGGACCAACCAGGGGCCTTCCTCGAACCAAACGTCGAAGTCTCGTTCCAGTTCGCGGAAAGCGTCGGGGGCGAGCTTGTCGGGGGCTAACAGATAGGCCAAGTCTTCATCGGTGAGTGTCATGGGGCTGTACCGGCCACCGGCGACTTGGGCGAAGTCTTGCATGGCAGACAGGTTTACGCGAGGAATGATCAGATTGCCTTGAAGGTCTTTCAGGTAACCACCATCGCGGAGTATTTTACTGCCATCAATAGGCGCGCCCGCAGCGGTACCCACTGACATGACCGATATGGGATAGGCCGCGCGATGTCGCCGTGCAATGCTCTGGGATTCGGCGATATCGCGGATCTCATCGGTGAGCAGCAGAATGCGGCCAGAAGCGACACCGGCATCAGTAAACAACTGCACAGCGAGGTCCAGGGCGGGTGCTAATTGACTGCCCGGTGCCGGCATGATTTCCGGGGTGACCGCAGGAATCATTTCGCTGATCGTGTTGGCATCATCGGTGAGGGGCGACACTGTATGAGCATCGCCGGCGTATGCTATCAGAGCGGTAACACCTTCTTTGCGCAGGGTCAGCAGGTCTTGAAGTTTGCGTTGGGCGCGCACTAAACGATTCGGCTTAATATCGATGGCATACATGGATCGACTCAAATCTAGAATGATCACCAGCGCGTCTTCCCGCTCATGTACCGGTTGGGGTGTCTTTAGCCACACTGGACCGGCAAGGGCAATAATAGCCAGCAGCCAGCCAACCAACAGCAGGTTCAACAGACGTCGACTGCCAGTTTGGGTGGGCAAAGCCAAAAGGTAAGGCAGCAGGCTCGCGTCAATGCTTTGCTCCCAACTCGAGCCTTGTTGCTGGCGACGTTTGACCAGGATAAATAGCAACACCGCGGGTATCAGGGCATAGAACCAGTCGGGTCGCAGGAAGTGAAAGTCTGTGGCCAGGTTGAGCATCAAGGTGTCTATCATCGAATTGACTCCCCTTTGGTCGTGTTATAGGGCAAGCGGCGAAACAACGATTGCCAGCCGCTAACGACCACAGGATGGGTCAAAATCAATAGCACGCTCGCCAGTAACGCCAGTGCCAGCGGCCAGTAAAACAAGGACTTGATCGGCCGAAAGGTTTCTTGATCCTGTTCGATGGGTTCGAGCTGGTCTAGCACCGTATAGATCTCCAGCAGCTCTGCGGCACTGCGCGCGCGTTGGTAAGTGCCGCCGGTGAGCTCGGCAATTTCAGTTAGGGTCTTGCTGTCCAGCTCTGCGGATGGATTAACCGTGCGGTTAAATAACAGGCCGGGGACCTGCATTTCCTCCGCGCCAAAGCCGATGGTATAAATTTTGACGCCTTCCTGGGCCGCGATCTTTGCCGCTTGCAAGGGCGTCACCTCGCCAATATTGTTTTGGCCGTCAGTCAGTAAAATCAACACTCGGCTCTCTGCGGGTCGTGATTGCAAGCGTTTGACCGCTAAACCAATCGCATCGCCAATGGCGGTCTTGCCGCCGGCGATACCCAAGGGCGTTTCCAGCAGTAGCGTACGCACGGTGTTGCGATCAAAGGTTAGAGGGGTCTGCAGATAGGCCTTGCTGCCAAACAGAATAAGGCCAAGGCGATCACCGACACGACGTTCGACGAAGTCGCCCACCACCGCTTTGACGACTCGCAGGCGCGTCACCATTGCGTTGCCCACGGCCATGTCTTCGGTGCCCATGGAGCCAGAGATATCCACCGCCATCATCAGGTCGCGACCGTTGCTAGGCAGCTGCACAGGGTCGCCAATGTATTGGGGCTGAGTGGCGCTGCTGATCAGTGCCAGCCAAATCAGGACCATCAGCAGGCGCCTTAACAATGACGTGTTATTTGGCTGACCCGTTGTCACGTTGTATTGGGCAGCGATGCGAAAGAAGGGCACTTGCAGCGCCGCATCTTCCTGGCGAGCCACGGGCAGAAGCCAATAGGCCAGCAAGGGTAAGGGCAGCGCCAGTAAGGCTAGGGGCCAAAGTAACTCGATCATGGCGTCACTCCGGCAGGCAGGGATCGGTGGCGTTTGATCCAGAGGTTGCCGAGTCGTTGCAGGGCCTCAACGTCCACTTCAGTTTGCGCCTGGTATTGACCCTGAATCAGAATCTGGCCGGCTCCTGTGCTGAATTCATGGCTTTGTGCCGTGCTGTCTAGAAATTGAACCCAGGTTTCGCCCGTCAGCGCGGCGACCTGGCTGCGGGGATAATGGGTCAACGCCACGCGCTTGAGTAACTCCGTGTAACCTCGCAGGTAATCTTGCGGGTCCTCTTCTCGTTGATACGTGCTGTACAGTGCACGCAACTCAATGATGGCCTCGCGGCGATAACGTTGGCTGCGCCAGTAGCGCCAGGCGCTGTAGATCAACAGCCCCATCGCGATCAGCACAAGGCCGCCGAGCAGCCACCAGCCGAAAGCCGGTGGCCAGGCGTCGATGCTGGCCGGCAGGTGAATATCACGCAGATTCGCCAGTGGATCGGCATCCGGAGTGGCAGGTAACATAGGATTGTTGGGGGATGCGGCCATGGTCAGACTCGCCTAGCGTATTCGTTATATTGCTGGGCCAGACTCGAAATCATCGGTTCGTGGGTTTGAAGTTCGAACAGGGGCGATTTTTGGCGGGTGAATTCCCGTCGCAGGGCATTGATCTGCTCGTCAAAACCCTGCTGGTAGTCTGCTCGAAAGCGTTTGTTAGCAGTATTGATTCTGACCCGGTCGGTACCATTAGTGATGGTGTATAAATCCGGTCTTGGGAGTTCTCGTTCCAGGGAGTCGGAGATATGAATGCCCACTAAGTCATTCTGACGGGCGATCTGGTTCATGTGCAAACGAGCTTCCTCGTTACCCTCCTGAGCCAGGGTGGAGAAGTCGCTGATGATAAATACCGCACAGCCATGTTTAGCCACTCGGCGAAGATTGCGCAGCGCCTCAACCAGATAGTTGTCACCGTTAGCTGCGGGTGCTTGTTGGTTGAGTTGATGGTTAAAGTCGTTGATCTCGTGCAACAAGTGCAACACCGAGTGTTTGCTGCGGCGAGGTCGCACCGATCGATGACCCGCTTCGGAAAATACTACGCCACCCACGCGATCTCCTCGTTCTAGCGCTGTCCAAGCGAGTAATGCGGCGACTTCCGCGGCCAGTACCGACTTGAAGGCGACCTTGGAGCCAAAGAACATCGACTGGGACTGATCAACCAGAATCAGCACCGGGCGTTCTTTTTCTTCCTGGAAGAGCTTGGTGTGGGGTGCGCCAGTACGTGCCGTGACACGCCAGTCGATGGTGCGAACGTCGTCCCCGGGTTGATAGGTTCGCACTTCCGCAAAATCGATGCCGCGGCCTCGAAAATTCGACGCCAGTAAGCCCGACAAGGGATTGCGCGCCTTGCTGCTGGCAAAGGCGTCAATGGCTTTGCTCGCGTAGCGCAGTCGAATGAGTTCGCGGATATCCGTGTAGGCACCGCCGCGAATATTGAGCTCATGGCGGCTAGATTGGCTGACACGCTTCATGACCATGGAATTTGCCCCGCGCTACGCTGCGGCGACACGTTGTACCAGGGTCTTGATCACATGGTCGGCATCGATGCCCGTGGCTTCAGCCTCGAAGCTGACAATGATGCGGTGCCGAAACACGTCATGGACCACGGCCTGAACATCATCAGGGCTGACAAAATCTTTGCCCAGTAAAAAGGCGTTGGCTCGAGCGCACATATCCAGGGCGATAGTGCCGCGGGGTGAGGCGCCATAATCGAGCCAGTTTGCAAGGTCATCGCCATAGGCGCCGGGGTTGCGAGTCGCCATCGTCAGTTGGACGATGTAGTCTTCCACCGCGGGTGACATGTGCAGGCTGAGCACTTCAGCCCGAGCGGCGAACAGGGTTGCTTGTGAAACCGGGATGGGTTGTGGCGCTGGCACGCGAGTACGGGCGGCCAGGGCTTCACCCCGTACCAGCTGCAAAATGGATAGCTCTGATGCCGCGTCGGGGTAGTCGACGGTGACATGCATCAGAAAGCGATCGAGCTGAGCTTCGGGCAGGGGATAGGTGCCTTCCTGTTCAATAGGGTTTTGGGTCGCCATGACCAAAAACAGTTCGGGCAAATCGAAGGTCTGGCGGCCGAAGCTGACTTGGCGCTCGGCCATGGCCTCTAACAAGGCTGATTGGACTTTCGCGGGCGCTCGATTGATTTCGTCGGCCAGTATCAGGTTGTGGAAAATAGGACCCCGCTGAAACTCAAAGCTGCCTTCCTGGGCGCGGTAGATCTCTGTACCCGTAATATCCGACGGCAACAGGTCGGGCGTAAATTGAATGCGGTGAAAGTCGCCCTCGATGGCCTGTCCGAGAGTCTTGATTGCCTTGGTTTTGGCAAGACCCGGTGCCCCCTCCACCAACAGGTGGCCATCTGCGAGTAGGGCGATGAGTAGACGATTGACGAGTTTTTCCTGGCCAATGATCTGCAGGCGTAACCATTGCTCGAGCTCAAGGATGCTGTCGCGATACTGAATCGGTGGTCGTATTGTGTCTTGCATAGCTTATTGGTTCTTCTAACTGGTGGATTAATGTAACAAACTGTAACGCAATTCTGGTGCCGCGGATAAGCAGCCAATGATAGACCGCGCAATTCGACAGCGGTTCCCGCGAGAACCCAGGAAACCTGACTTTCATCGATATTTTTATCAAAATGAGGTGTCTAAGACGTGGCAATTCTAACAGATGATTACCGTCAATGGTGCTTGGTGAGACTATCACCGAGAAAAACCCCATGAGTATTCACGGCATCGAGACTAAGGCGGCTTTCTACACGGCCCTTGAGCGAAGAATTCAGAAACAGTCGAAGGATAAACCGCTGCTGCGCTTCGCCCGCCTCTACTACTCACAGGCGCCCTTGAGCGAGTTGCTCGACAAGGATTGGGAGGGGGTGTTGGCGGCGGTTCGTTCCGGCTGGGATTTTTACCGGCAATTTAACGGCAAGCGAGCGATTGTTAGGGTCTTTAATCCAACCCTGGTAAAAGACGGTTACGAGTCGAAGCAGACGGTGTTGGAAGTGGTCGCGCCGAATATGGCCTTTCTCCTGGATTCCATTCGAATCGAGTTGACTCAGCAGGGTCTGGTGCTGACGGATGTTCAACAGTGTCTGCTGAGTGTCGTTCGCACTAAAGATAAGAGTCTGATGGTTGAGGACAAGAATCCGAACGAGACCCTGATCCATCTGGAGATTGATAAAATCTCTGAGACTCAGCGTCTCGAACGCAGTATCCGACAGATATTGAAACTGGTGCAGCGGGTCATCCATGATTTTGCCCCCATGCGTCAGCAACTGTTGCTGTGGGGGGATGAAATTGGCGCGGGGCAAAATGTTTCGAAGATCGATACCGAACACAGTGAATTTCTGCGCTGGCTCTACTCGAACAACTTTACGTTTTTGGGCTATGAAGAATTTACCCTGGGCAAGACCGGGAAAGGCTTGAGTCGGCTGCCGAACCTGGCGCTGGGATTGTGTCGGCGGAATATGACCGCGGATAATATTGTACTGCGGATCCCTGACGCCGGGACGAGCCAGCTGCTGATCACCAAGCTGCCGATGAAAAGCCAGGTGCACCGCCCGGCCTACTACGACTCGGTGACCATTATTCGGCCCGCAGACCCTGCCATCAAGGGTGCCGAGCGCCGTGGTTGTCGCTTCGTTGGCCTGTTCACTTCATCGGTATTTAATCAGAATCCGCGCAAGATCCCGCTGGTCAAACAGAAGATCGATCAAGTCTACGCCAACGCTGAGTTGTCGGCGGCAAGCCAGAAAGGTCGGGAATTGATTCGTATTATCGAAGTTTTGCCCCGCGAAGAACTGTTTTTGTCCACCGCTGAGGAGCTGGGCCAGACCGTCATGGGCAGCGTTGCGCTACAGGAGCGTCGTATGGTTCGGCTGCTGGTGCGGCAGTCTGCAGATTTTGTCTCCTGTCTGGTATACCTGCCAAAGGATACCTATGACACCGGACTGCGCCGCAAGGTGCAAGAATTACTGGCTCAACGTTTGCACCCGCTGGATGCCGAATTCTCCACGCTGTTCTCTGAGTCGACCCTGATACGTACCCATTTCGTGTTTCGAGTTGACCCGTCGAAGGCGGTTAAGCTTGATGTACCCGTCCTTGAAGAATCGATATTGAAGCTCACGCGCTCCTGGCAAGACGAGCTGCAAGATGTCCTGATAGCGCAATATCCTGAGCCGCAAGCCGCGACCTTGCTGGCGAGTTATGGCGGTATTTTTCCGCCGGGCTACCGAGATGATTTCATTCCGAAGACCGCCTCTGAGGACATTGGTTATCTGCAGGTCTTGACGGCAGACAACCCTCTGGAGGTGAACCTGTATGAGGTAGTTGACGATGGCGTGACCTATACCTGCTTCAAATTATTTCATCGGGGCTACTCATTGCCCTTGTCAGATGTGATTCCCATTCTGGAGAACCTTGGTGCCAAGTCGATTGAGGAGCATCCCTATGAAGTGCTCCATGATGGTGGCCGAACCTGGATTCACGACTTTGTGCTGGCGTTTGTCACCACCCCAAGAGACGGGCTGGCAAGCGTTAAGGCGTTGTTCGAAGAGGCTTTCAAGGAGGTCTGGAGCGGCGGCAAGGAAAATGATTCCTTTAATCGATTAGTGCCTGCCGCCGGCATGGACTATCGGCAGGTGAAGGTCATTCGCGCCTACTCGCGCTACTTTGGGCAATTGCAGAGCAGCTATAGTCAGCCCTTTATCGCTGACTGCGTCACCCGTTACTCGGCGATCGCTCGATCCCTGTTCGAGCTCTTTAATCAGCGCTTTAATCCTGCGCTCAACCGTGACAAGGCCAATAGTCGCGCGGCCAAGCTGCAAGCCGGGATTCTTAAACGCATCGATGAGGTGGAAAATCTGGGTGAAGACCGAGTGCTGCGGCGTCTGTTGGAGATGGTGCTGGCCACCCAGCGGACTAACTACTATCAGCGTGATCGGCAACGTGACGGGCTCAGCCAGTGCCTGGCACTGAAGCTGCAGCCCGCCTTGATCAGTGAGATGCCTAAACCCTGTCCGGCGCACGAGATCTTCATTTATTCGGCGCGGGTTGAGGGTGTGCATCTGCGTGGTGGCAAGGTGGCGCGCGGGGGCCTGCGTTGGTCTGACCGCAGTGAAGATTATCGCACTGAAGTGCTGGGGCTGGTGAAGGCCCAGCAGGTGAAAAATTCGGTGATTGTACCCGTGGGTGCCAAGGGTGGTTTTCTGCCGAAGCAGATCCCCAACGGCGCCAGTCGCGAGGCTGTCACCGAAGAGGGTATCGCCTGTTACAAAATCTTTATTCAGGGGTTGCTGGATCTGACTGACAACTTGGTGCAGGGGGAAGTAGTACCGCCTCGAGATCTGGTGCGCCACGACGATGATGACTATTATCTGGTCGTCGCTGCGGATAAAGGTACGGCAGCGTTCTCCGATATCGCCAATGAGATCTCGATCGCTAACCACTTCTGGCTGGGAGATGCCTTTGCCTCAGGGGGTAGCGTGGGCTACGACCATAAGGCCATGGCCATTACTGCTAAGGGCGCTTGGGCCTCGGTGCAACAACACTTTCGAGACATCGGCATTAACCCGCAGGACACAGATTTTACAGTGGTGGGTATCGGTGACATGTCCGGTGACGTGTTTGGTAACGGCATGTTGATGTCAAAACATATCTGCCTGGTAGCCGCGTTCAATCATCTGCATATCTTCGTTGATCCAGCCCCGGTGGCGTCCACCAGTTTCGCTGAACGTCAGCGATTATTTGATCTGCCCCGCTCGAGCTGGGCTGACTATGATAGCCAACTGATTTCCAGAGGCGGTGGGGTGTTCAATCGCAGCGCCAAGTCGATTCCGATTTCCGCAGAGATGCAGCGCCGTTTCGATATTAGCGAAAATCAGCTGGCGCCAAACCAGTTGTTGACGAGGATTCTCAAGGCGCAGGTTGATTTGCTTTGGAACGGTGGCATCGGAACCTATGTTAAAAGTCGGCAGGAATCTCATCTAGACGTAAGTGATAAAGCCAACGATGGCATTCGGATTAATGGCTTTGACCTGCGTTGCCGATTGATCGGTGAGGGCGGTAATCTGGGAATGACGCAGCTGGCCCGAGTGGAGTTCAATACTCACGGCGGCGTGTGCTTCACCGACTTTATTGATAATGCCGGTGGGGTTAACTGTTCTGACGTTGAGGTGAATATTAAAATTCTGCTCAACCAGTTGCTCGAAAGCGGCAAATTGAATCCGAAGCGTCGGGTCAAGTTATTAGAGCAGATGACGGCGGATGTCGCGTCCATCGTGCTGGATAACAACTATATGCAGGCTCAGGCGATTGGTTTGATGAGCTATCAGGCGCCGCGGCGAAATTTCGAATACTCCCGTTTGATGTCGGTTCTTGAAGACCAGGGTCGACTCGATCGTCAATTGGAATTTCTGCCTAGCGATGATGAGATGCAGGAACGGCGGGTCAAGGGCCGGTATTTTACGCCCCCTGAAATCGCGATTCTGACGAGCTATGTGAAGAGTGGCTTAAAGGAGCAGTTGGCGGCCTCAAGCATAATGGATGAACCTTATTTGGTGCGTGAACTCTATGATGCGTTTCCTGCTGTGCTGGTTAAAAAGTATCCCCGTGAGCTGCAGCAACATCGCCTGCGTCGAGAAATTATTGCCACCCAAGTGACTAACCGCATGGTGAATCATATGGGTATGAATTTCGTTGAGCGTATGGGGGAATCCACCGGGGTCAGTAGCGCCGTGATTGCCAAGGCCTACGTGGGCGCTCGGGATATCTTCAATTTCGAACAGCGCTGGGATGAACTCTCAGCCCTCGATCATGTGGTGAACCATCAACTGCAGAAGTCGATGATGATGGATGTCAATCGGCTGATTCGTCGAGCGACGCGCTGGCTGATTCGTAATCGCCGGCGTTCCCTTGAGTTGAGTCAGGAGGTGCCAGTGTTTACCAAGGCCCTGCACCTGCTGTTCGCCCGTTGGGATCAATTGCTGATGGGTAATGCGTTGCAGGAATGGCAGATCGGCAAGGATCGGTTGGTGAGTGCGGGGGTCGGTGAGGAGCTGTCGAGCTTTGTTGCCGCAGCCCACCATCTGTACTCGGTGATGGGCATTGTGGAGGCTTCGAACCGCACGGGCGTGGCCCTCGAAAAGGTCGCCAGTGTCTTCTTCGTGGTCGGTGAACAACTGCACCTGCACTGGTTCAGCAAGCAAATTCACGAGTATCAGGCCCTCAACCAGTGGCAGGCATTGGCCCGTGAAAGTTTGCAGGACGATCTGAATTGGCAGCAATTGGCCATCACGCTGGCGGTACTGGCGGGCGCTGAGGTCAAAGAGGCGGCCGGGCCCATGGTGCAACGCTGGCTGGGTGAGCACCAATTGATGGTAGATCGATGGTTGGTACTGCAGGCCGAGATGCGCGGCGCGGAGACGGTAGACCAAGCCATTTTCACGGTGGCGATCAGAGAGTTGATGGACTTGGCACAATCGGGTTCGGGCGTGCCGGCTCGGTATTAGTCTCAATGAAGAGGATCGAGCAACGCCTGTGTCGGGCTAAGAGCGAGCAGTTTGGCGACCGAATCGTGGTCGCAGGGGCTGGCGAGGGAAGACTTGGTGTTTGACTAGCCACTTCCAAGGGAGAATGTTTTATACTGCTGCTGTCTGTAGCCTGGTAAACCCGATAACGCCCATGAACTATGCCTTGTTTCGCGATCTATTGTTTCTTCTGCCGCCAGAAGCCTCACATCACTTGTCATTGCAGTCGATGGCCTGGCTGGAGCGCTTCAATCTGTCGCCGTTGCTTGCGCGGGAAACCTTGCGCGAACCCGTGACGGTGATGGGTATCGAATTTCCGAACGCCGTGGGTCTGGCGGCAGGTCTTGATAAAGACGCCCGCTGTATCGATGGCCTGGCCGCGATGGGCTTCGGGTTTTTGGAGGTGGGGACTGTGACCCCGAAACCGCAAAGGGGGAATCCCGGGCCGCGGTTGTTTCGACTGCCCCGTAAACGGGCCCTGATTAATCGTATGGGCTTCAATAATGATGGTGTTGATGTCATGTGCGAGCGTATTCGCAAGGCTCGCTTCGACGGGGTGCTGGGGATCAATATCGGCAAAAATGCCGTGACGCCGGTGGAGAACGCCCTGGATGACTATGCGCTGTGCCTGCGCGAAGTGTATGCCCTGGCGTCTTATGTTGTGGTCAATATCTCGTCGCCCAACACGCCGGGTCTGCGCCACTTGCAGCACGAGACTGAGCTCGCGCGACTGCTGGAAGGGCTGAAGACCGAACATGCGCGGCTGGTAGAGGAACATGAGAGATATGTGCCCTTGGTGGTCAAGATCGCGCCGGATATGTCTGACCTAGAGGCGACCCAGCTGACTCGGCGCCTCAAAGAGTTTGAAGTTGATGGTGTTATCGTCACCAACACGACCATCACGCGTGACTCGGTCGCCGGTGAAAGGCACGGCGCCGAACTGGGTGGCTTGAGTGGCGAGCCGTTACGTGAGCTGTCTAACCATGTGTTGTCGTTAGTGGCCGCCGAGGCTAAGGGTGACATCGCGATTATCGGTGTGGGAGGAATTATGAATGGCGCTGATGCAGCCGAAAAAATCCGTTTAGGTGCAGATCTGGTGCAAATTTATACAGGCTTTATCTATGAGGGTCCTGACCTGATTGTGGATAGTGTTAAAGCCATTAAACAGTATCGCCAGAGCGGGGCACCTGACGCTTGACGTTGAAAGCCGTTAATTGACAGCAGGATAGTGACAGCGGGGTAAGTGAAGTTGCCGTCCCAGCGGCGATCAATCAAAAAAAAGGGCCCTGCAGGGCCCTTTTTTTTTGATAAGAGTTGATAAGAGTTGATAAGAGTTGATAAGAGTTGATAAGAGTTGATAAGAGTTGATAAGTGAGTTTTACGGCTCACAGTGTGAGCGTCAAGTGGTCAGATCATGGGGGCGCGACCGACACCCGCTGTGCCTATATATCCATCCCAGTTATCTTCTCGACCCGTGCGCCAACCACTTAGCCAAGACTGGCGTATATCTACATCGTGATGGGGGCATAATTCTTTCGACTTGCCGTGCATGCCGAACTGATAACCCTTAGTGAATGCTCGGCTAGTTCTATCTCTCTTCTGCTTTCTCATAAATAAACGACTCCATGCTTTCAGAAATGCCAATTACAGTGAGTGAACATCTCGATACTTACGTGATTTCTTCAGGTCAGGTTTGAAGTTGACCTGACACCTTTTTAGCGCAGACGGTTTTCCTTGTCGACGACCTTATGGCTCTAACCACAGGCGCTGATATTGACTAATGTTCTAAGGCCCGCCGTTAGTGCCCTTGGCTGGCGAGTGGTCGGTTTTTTGGCATGGAAGCGAAGATAAAATAACCCCTAGTTGTCAGAATTTCCTCTAATCGGTACACTCTGGGCCGCAAAAATTGAAAACTACACAGGTTGCGATTTTTACGCGACGATGAAGGCGAAGAGGCCCACACATGATGAAACGGCTCCAACAATTCGGCGGCACCCTGGTGCTTGCCCTGCTTAGCCAGGCGGCACTGGCCCAGGACACTGTTAACAGTGGGGACACCGCGTGGATATTGACCTCCACAGCATTAGTGCTGTTTATGACGATCCCTGGTCTGGCCTTGTTCTATGGCGGGTTGGTGCGCAGCAAGAATGTCTTGAGCGTACTGATGCAGTGTTTTGCCATTACCTGCATGGTCTCGGTCCTGTGGCTGGTGGGGGTCTATTCGATGGCCTTCGCTGAGGGCAATGACTTGGTCGGGGGTATGAGTAATGCCTTTATGGCGAATCTCCAGGAAGACTCCATGGCCGGAGAAATTCCGGAGAGCGTGTTTGCAATGTTCCAATTGACCTTTGCGATTATCACACCGGCGCTGATTGTGGGGGCTTTTGCCGAGCGTATGCGTTTCTCTTCAATGCTGCTGTTCTCTGGCTTGTGGCTGGTGGTGGTTTATGGTCCGGTGACCCACTGGGTTTGGGGCGGTGGCT
>JABMOJ010000293.1 GCA_013204195.1 SAR86 cluster bacterium | reverse complement strand
TATTTGGAGAGCGCCAAACGGGGAGTCCATCGCATCGGAATGATCGTCCAGAACTTGGCGGACGCTGCAAGCCTTGAGGATGCCTTGGCCACAGAGGAGTTTGAAGTGATTGACGTTCACCAACTGGTTGAGAGCTATCTGGGTAATTGCCGGACCTCTCATCAGAACCGGATCTTCGAGTATCGAGGCACCCAGCGCGAAGTGTTGAGCGAGGTATCTGATTACCGTATTGAGCAACTTCTGGACAAGCTGATTGATAACGCCATCGACTTCTCTGCAGTCGACAGCACGATCACCGTCGGGATGACCACTGACGCCACCACACTGACGCTATTTGTCACCAACCACGGTCCGCTGGTGCAGACCAATATGCTCGATAATATCTTCGATTCCATGGTCTCAGCACGGGGCTCAAACTCGGATAATCGACTCCACTTTGGGATCGGTTTGTATGTGGTACGCATCATCGCTGAACACCACGGTGGCACCGTCAACGCCGCCAATCTGTTGAATGGTGATGGCGTCACCATTCAGGTTAACCTGCCACTTTACAAGCGCGCAATCGCTGCTGACGCTTCTCTATAGGCGCCGACCGGAGCAATTCTCAGGCGTCTCAGAGAACCATTAACGTCAGCAGCGCTCACCTCAACAACAAGCCCGATCAAGCCCACGACTTACTCTCGAGAGGGCGACAACACTCAAAGCTATATTGATATTTTTAGATATAGGTTTGATTGAGCGCCGAACCTTGCTACTATATCCATCTAATTTGATATAGATAAGCCCTTGAGCGCCCCGACCCCAGCCCATTCCCAGGTTAATACCAACTTGCTGCTGAGCTTTTGCAAAGCAACGGCGGAAGGTCTGCGCCTGGACATTCTCAGGGTATTGAGCGCCGAGTCATTTGGCGTGCTCGAACTCTGCCACATATTCGCGACCCCGCAGTCAGGCATGAGCCATCACCTCAAGGTGCTCGCCAATGCCGGCCTGGTCGCTACGCGACGAGAGGGGAACTCAATTTTTTACCGTCGCGCGATCATTGCCAGCGACAACCTTTTGAGCGATATGACGAATACGCTATATGCCACCATCGACCGAATCGCACTGTCCGCAGAGGTCTTTGATCGAGCCACAGAGATCCATACTGAGCGCGCCGGTCGATCTCGTGAGTTTTTCAGCCGCAACGCCGAAGGACTGCGCCAACATCAAAACCAAATTGCCGAATTTGAACACTACGCCAGCAGCGTCGATGACCTGCTCGACAACGAGCAGATCCGCAAGTCCAGCCGCGTGCTTGAAGTCGGTCCTGGCGATTCCGAATTGATCAACTCCCTCGCGGCCCGTTTCGAGCACATCACGGCGATTGATAATTCTGCGGCCATGCTGGACCGCGCCCAAGCCGTGATCAAAAAGACACTACGCGACAAGGTAACGCTGTTACACGCCGACATCGATCAGATCAGCCAAGCCGAGACACAGGACAAACACTTTGAGCTGATCGTGCTGAACATGGTGCTACACCATATGGCATCGCCTGCCGCGCTGTTTGCCAGTGCACGCAAATTACTTGCGCCGGGCGGCTGCCTGCTGATTGTGGACTTATGTCCACACGATCAGGACTGGGCTCGAGACACCTGCGGCGACCTTTGGCTCGGCTTCGAACCCAGCGATCTCGATGCCTGGGCCCAGGACGTAAATCTTACTCGCGGCCAAGGGATCTACCTTGGTCTCAAAAATGGTTTTCAAATACAGGCTCGCCTGTTCCATCAACCCACAACCCCCGTGACTCTAAACAACAGTGAGGCAATATGACTAACCCGGATTATAAAGTAGCTGACATCAGCTTAGCGGCCTTTGGCCATGCAGAAATCGCCCTGGCCGAGGCAGAAATGCCCGCGCTGATGACCCTGCGCGAAAAATACAAAGACTCGCAGCCGCTCAAAGATGCCCGCATCATGGGCTGCATTCACATGACCATTCAGACCGCTGTTTTGATGGATACGCTGGTTGAGCTAGGGGCCGAGCTGCGTTGGTCTTCCTGCAACATCTTCTCGACCCAAGATCATGCCGCTGCAGCCATGGCAGACAAGAACATACCCACGTTCGCCTGGAAGGGCGAAACGGAAGAGGAGTTCCTATGGTGCATTGAGCAGACCATCTTAAAAGATGGCAAGCCCTGGAATGCCAACATGATCCTCGATGATGGTGGCGACCTGACTCAGATGGTGCACGACAAATACCCTGACATGCTCAAAACGATCCATGGCATCACCGAGGAAACCACCACCGGCGTCCATCGCCTGGTAGAAATGATGGCCAGTGGCGAACTGAAAGTGCCGGCAATCAATGTTAACGATTCCGTCACCAAATCCAAAAATGATAACAAATACGGCTGTCGTCACAGCCTCAATGATGCCATCAAACGTGCCACCGATATGCTCATGGCCGGCAAACGCGCACTGGTTATCGGCTACGGCGACGTGGGCAAGGGTTCTGCCCAGAGCCTGCGCCAGGAAGGCATGATTGTTCGGGTCGTCGAGATCGATCCTATCTGCGCTATGCAAGCCTGCATGGACGGCTATGAAGTCGTTTCACCCTACAAGAACGGCAATAACACGGGCAAACTTGAAGATATCGATGCGCGCCTACTGGGCGAGACCGATATGATCGTCACCTGCACCGGTAACGTCAATGTCTGCGATGAGAACCTGCTGCGTAGTGTTAGCAAGAACGCGATCGTGTGCAATATCGGTCACTTTGATACGGAAATCGACACGAAATTCATGCGCGATAACTGGCGCTGGGAGACGATCAAGCCTCAGGTAGACAAGATCTATCGCAGCGAAGATCCGAAGGATTATGTGATCCTGTTATCCGAAGGTCGACTGGTGAACCTGGGCAATGCTACCGGCCACCCATCACGCATCATGGATGGCTCTTTTGCCAACCAGGTTTTGGCGCAGATGTATCTGTTTGAACGTAAATGGGCTGACCACGATCTGCAACAACGCCAGCCTGTCACCGTTGAGGTCCTGCCTAAGG
>JABMOJ010000292.1 GCA_013204195.1 SAR86 cluster bacterium | reverse complement strand
CAAGAAGAGATCAAGCGCGCCTTCAAGAAGCTCGCTCGCAAGTACCATCCCGATGTCAGCACCGAGGATGACGCCCAGGCGCACTTCCAGGCTGTCAGCGAGGCGTATGAAATGCTCAAGGACTCAGCCAAGCGTGCTGAATACGACGAGCTAAGAACCTATGTGAACAGCCAGGGACGACAAGGCGCTGATCAAGGTTTTCGATTTGATCAGCACGACTTTGGTGGTGACCCGCGGTTCGAGGATATTCTCAGCTCAATCTTTGGCCGCCAAGGCTTCGATAAAGGTGGGTTTTCGGGCAATCAGGGCTTTCGTCAACCAGGCAGGGATTTGCACTACGCTATCAAGATCAGTCTCGAAGAGGCCCACAACGGCGGCGAAAAACAGATACGCCTGCAAACCCAACGGGGCGAAAAAACCATTAACGTCAAGATTCCAGCAGGCATCGGCAGCGGCAAAGAGCTTCGTTTGCGCGGTCAGGGCGAACCCGGCTCTGGCAAGGGTGATGCCGGCGATCTTTATCTGCAGATCGAGTATGCACCCCACCCTCAATTTGAAGTCGACGGCCAAGACATTGTGCTGGTGCTACCTGTGTCACCCTGGGAAGCGGCGCTCGGTGACAGTGTCGAGGTTCCAACCCTGGGCAGTCGCGTTAAATTGCGGATACCCGCCAATAGTCACAATGGCAGTCGCCTGCGCCTGAAAGGCAAAGGCCTGGCAAAGACTGGCGATCAAATCGTGGTCTTGAAACTGGTGAACCCCAAGGCATCTACTGATGCTGAGCGTGCCGCCTTCGAAACACTCGCCGCCAGCTTCTCAGATTTTAACCCCAGGACTAGGGCAAAATAATGAGCGTCGACATTTTAACCATGACGGAGTTTTGTCAAGCCACTCGATTGGCACAAGAGGACATTCACGAACTGGTCAATATTGGCATCATTGAGACACTGGCCAGCGACCAGTTCGACAGCGAGCAGGTCTTGCGCTGTATCAAGGCACGGCGTCTACAACAGGATCTCGAACTTGACCTGCAAGGCGTGGCCTTAATACTCGAATTACTTGATCAAAATCGTCATTTGCAGCGCCGTTTGCAGCACGTCGAACAATTGGTTCGGCGGCTTCACAGCTAACCTATCGTGTGCCTGACCGGTCTGCGAAACACGGCGGCAGGCGCGGCCTAACTGGTGAATTTTGGGAATGTATTAGTATCCAAATATTCCATTAACTTCTTTGTCATCCGCTGTTACATTACCGCGCTCTTAACGCGCTAGTCTTTTATTTCTCAACGAGGAACCCCCATGTCTAATTATCTGCAGAACATCGAGGCATTCGCAAAACTCCGCAATGCCCAGTCAACCTGGAATGGCATTAATCCAGAATTCGCAACTCGCATGGACTTACAGAACCGCTTTAAAACCGGCTTAGATATTGCTCGTTATACAGCAGACATTATGCGCAAAGATATGGCAGATTATGATCTGGACTCCTCACAATACACGCAGTCACTGGGCTGCTGGCACGGCTTCACAGCCCAGCAATTGGCGATGTCAGTCAAGAAGCACCGCGGTACCATGGATAAAAGCTACATCTACCTGAGTGGTTGGATGGTTGCGGCATTACGCTCACAGTTCGGACCCTTGCCAGACCAGAGCATGCACGAAAAGACATCAGTACCAGCTTTGATCGAAGAAATTTATACGTTCCTCAAGCAGGCTGACGCGCGCGAGTTACGACATATTTTTATCGCCCTGGACGAAGCTCGGGCCAATGGCGGTGATGTCGAAAGCATCATTCATCAAATCGACAATTTTCAAACCCACGTCGTGCCGATTATCGCCGACATCGACGCCGGTTTTGGTAATGAAGAAGCCACCTACCTGCTCGCCAAAAAAATGATCGAAGCTGGGGCTTGCGCCATCCAGGTAGAAAACCAAGTGTCTGATGCTAAGCAGTGCGGACACCAGGCCGGCAAAGTCACCGTCCCGCACGAAGATTTTCTCTCCAAAATCAATGCGATTCGCTATGCGTTTCTTGAGCTTGGCGTTGAGAACGGCATTATCGTTGCTCGAACCGACTCACTCGGCGCGAGCTTGACGCAAAAAATCCCAGTCTCGAAGGAAGCTGGCGACCTGGCTAGCCAGTACAACTCATTCCTTGAAACCAACGCGATCAACGATCTCAGTGAACTGAAGGAAAATGATATTGCGATCCACCAGAATGGCAAGTTAGTAAAGCCTATTCGTCTCGATAATGGGCTCTACTCGTTCCGTGAAGGCACGGGTTTTGATCGCGTTGTTCTTGATTGTGTCACCAGCCTCAACCACGGCGCCGATCTGCTTTGGATCGAAACCGAGAAGCCAAACGTCGCGCAGATTGCAAAAATGGTCGATGAGATTCGCAAGCATGTACCCAATGCCAAGCTGGTCTACAACAACTCACCCTCATTTAACTGGACTCTGGCATTTCGTGAGCAGGTCTATGGCGAATGGAAAGCAGCGGGCAAAGATCTAGCGGCTTACCCAGATCCTGCCGTGACACCACGGGGACTGATGGCGGCTGAACTTGATACCACAGAGCTCGCCGTAACCGCTGACGCACTCGTGCAGAACTTCCAAAAAGACTCGGCACGTGAAGCCGGTATTTTCCACCACCTGATCACTCTGCCGACTTATCACGAAACTGCATTGGGCACGGACATTCTCAGCGAAGGTTACTTCGGTGATCTAGGAATGCTCGCCTATGTAAGAGATATTCAACGTCAGGAAATTCGCCGCGATATGGCGTCAGTCAAGCACCAGGATCTGGCTGGCTCCAACATTGGTGACGACCATAAGGAATACTTTTCAGGCGACAACGCATTGCTGGCTGGCGGTAAAGATAACACCATGAACCAGTTCTAAGTCTTAGCCCACGGTGCCTTTGGCGCCGTGGGCAATGCTTAAAGCAAGCAAATAGAACATGTAAACAAAAAAGGACAGCCTAGGCTGTCCTTTTTTGTTTACTGGTCAAACTCAATACCCAGAGCCTAAGTGGCTCTTGGTTTGTTCCCGAGAGAAATATGCTTGGGTCCAGCAACGCTCTGCTGGCCACTGACACCAGACTTGATTTCATTGATCATACCGCCGGACTTAACGAAAGCCTCCGTTTGCTCAGCGATGGACAGAGATGTTTCTGATGCCGCTGGTTGCTTCTTCTTTGCCGGTGCGGTCTTAGGCTTGCCAGCCATAGGAAACCTTTCATGGTTAGGATTGACCGCCTATAGTACACGAAATCACGATAGAATTCAGTCTGATATCCACCGGCACTCATCTGAATGTCTATTCCCCACGTAACATGGCATCAGTCCGACCAATCTCTCATCGAACCCAGCCTGCAATGCAATGGAGGGAGCCACATGAAGGCCCGCCAAATGAACTCACGAAGATCCTTAACCGCTCGCTCTTTGGCCATTTTCGCGACGCTGCTTATCCTGTGGAGCGCTGGCGCTAAAACCGACGACTTAGCGGTGGCACTGCAAGCCTTCGATAACGCCCAATACGACGATGCCCTGCGCCAGCTTCAAGTCCTCGCCAAGGCGCAACCGAAGAACCCGACGGTGCTCTACAATCTAGGGCGCAGTCAATACCATGCCGGCGACTTTGCTGCCGCCCACGTCACTCTTGAGACTCTTCTGAAAGACCAGCCTGAGCACATAGAAGGGCATTACTTGATGGGATCGACAAACATCGCGCGAGTCAGCGAGGCGAGCTTGTTTCGCAAGGCGCGTACGGCCAAGGATGCCTTGACGTCCTGGCTGACCGTCGTCGAGCTTAACCCAAAGCATGTTGAGGGCCTCTACGCTGTTATCAGTTTCTATATCACAGCACCAGGCTTCGTGGGCGGTGACCTAGACAAAGCCAAAGCCGAACTGCCTCGACTCGAAGCACTGAACCCCGATTGGGCAATGCTCGCCAGGGCGAGTTTATTGAACAAAGAGGAACAGGTCGAACAGGCTCAAGCGCTTTACCAAACCGCAAGCCAGCGTATTCAGGAGCGCGCGTTTCCATTATTTGCGCTAGCCAACTTTCAACTCACGCAGCAACACTATGCTGCAGCTTTGACCACTCTGGCAGAGTATGAGCAACGTCATCACGCCTGGAATGACCCCAACACCAAGGTCACGAGCGCTCTGCGCGAAAAAATAGAGTCCGCCATGGGTCCAAAGTGACAGCATGAGTGCAAAAAAAAACGCACCCATCGGTGCGTTTTAAAAGGGTCGCAGGCTACTTAGCGCAGCCCTTGTTTAGTTGGCGTCAATAAAGCTACGTAACTGCTCGGATCGAGCAGGATGTCTCAGCTTACGCAGAGCCTTCGCTTCGATTTGCCGAATGCGCTCTCGAGTCACTGAAAACTGACGACCGACCTCTTCGAGGGTGTGGTCAGTATTCATATCAATACCGAATCTCATTCGCAGCACTTTAGCCTCACGATCGGTTAATGCCGTCAGGACATTCGTCGTCGTCTCCTTCAAACCTTCATCCGTCGCATGATCCAATGGCGACTCAGCAGACGTATCGCTGACCAGATTCCACATGGTTGAATCGTCATCGTCACCCACTGGGGTTTCCAGAGAAATCGGCTGTTTGGCGACATCCAGCGCCTTGAGTACTTTGTCTTCTGGCAGCTCCATCTTGATCGCAAGCTCTTCAATGGTCGGCGCCCGTCCAAGCTCTTGGATGAGTTGGCGCGTCAGACGATTGAGCTTATTGACTGTTTCCATCATGTGCACTGGCACTCGAATGGTGCGCGCCAGGTCGGAAATTGAGCGCGTGATCGCTTGTCGAATCCACCAAGTCGCGTAGGTTGAAAACTTGAAGCCGCGCCGATATTCAAACTTATCAACCGCCTTCATCAGGCCGATATTGCCTTCCTGAATCAGATCGAGGAATTGCAGTCCGCGAT
>JABMOJ010000291.1 GCA_013204195.1 SAR86 cluster bacterium | reverse complement strand
TTCTTTTCTCTCTGGTGAATATCGTGTCACTCATTCCTCTCTCGCCCTCTGCTCAATAAATGATGATTTAATGAGGGTGACAACTAGCCTGACACAGGGGGTTAACTTAAACTTAAATGGGGTCGGAACTTAAATGGGGTCGGGGTAAAATTTACATTTATCCATCCACGCCCAACTTATCGTGTTACTGATGCAGCGTGGCCTATATCATGACCGCGACTTACGCTCGTTTAGGTCGCGACATTAATCCGCATAACGCTAATGTAAATTTTACCCCGACCCCCATTTATTCGAAGCTCACTCACTGAGCACCTATGGATATTCACGAGTTCACTGGTCACTAAAAAAGCGCGAATTGTCGCGGCAATGACAGCGCTTGACCACCGCAGTCTCTGGGCCAGCAATTTTCAATTGCCGGGCGAATATCCTACAGAAAGCAACGAATGGTTTTGGTAGTGTATCCGCACACTTTATCAATAGGTTGTCTTGCTATGGCGTATTGTTTGATTGCTCGAGTGCTCAATCACACGCGTGTGCTGCTTGTTGTATTCATGCTTTATCTGCCTGCCACTGCCATGGCGGAACTACTGACGTTAGAAGATATCTACGAGAAGCTAGAGGTAGAGCCCACTGGCGATATGGCGGTGGAACTCGCGATACATTATAAAAAATATGCGAAATACAGGAAGTCTAAGGCGCTTGCATTAGCCTTTAGTGCGAATGGCTATTCAATTGGCTACAGCCATAAAGCCTCTTCTGAGCTTGGCGCGAGCCAGCTGGCCTTGAGCAGTTGTGAGAAATGGCGGGTCGATAGTGGCGTCGGTGGTCAGTGTGAAATTGTATTGTTGGGTGATGAGCTAGTGTCACCTGGGGCTATCATCAAAAGAAAAGTCAACGAGGCAACGCCTGCGATGGTCTGGCGCGTGGAGGGCACGGGTGGTGCACTTTATCTCGTGGGCACGATTCACGCGCTGAAGCCAACATTACTGCCTTTACCTGCGGTGTTTGACCAGGTTTTCGCTCAGTCAGAGATTATCGCCTTTGAGATGAACCCCATTCTTGCGACCGATCCTGTGCGCCTGCACGCCGTACAAACCCTTATGGCAGTGGACCCAAAGCAACAAAAATCGTTATATGACAAAACAACTCGAAAGCCGCTCAAAGGTTTTGCTAAAAACTATGATCTAAGGGTGGCATCTGCCTATACCGTACCAGCCGTCGTTAATGCCATGCAGGTATCTCAACTAAAAATGGCGGCCCTCGGTTATACCGTTAATACGGGCGTCGAAATGTACTATGCCCGCGAAGCCAGTAAAGCCGGCAAAGCTATAGTCGAACTGGAGGGGCCAACCGATGCTTGGGCTCCGCTAGTTAATCTACCCATGGAGACTCAGCTATTGATGTTGCGGGAAACTATCCTGCAGCTAGAGACACTCCCAGCTCAGCTGGATATGTTGATCACCAGTTGGCTTTTCGGTGATGCCGAGCAGTTATATGCTGAAACTATCAAGAGTATGTCCCTTAGCGCTCAAACTGACCCTGATTTAATGGCTGTCGCCCTTGAGATATTAGACAAGCGTAACCAGCGATGGATGGAAAAGATTGATGGGATGTTGCAGGCGCCTAAAAGCTCAGTCGTAATGGCCGGTGCCGCGCATTTTGGCGGCGAGAATGGTTTGCTCGCATTGCTACGGAAGCAGGGTCTGAATCCTGTTCAGCTTACCTGGGGAGGCGATGACATCATTCAGAGCTCAGCCATCGGCGATTAGTTGAGGCTGGATCGCACCTAAGTATTTTTAATGGGGGCCTGTCTGGTTGAAGAGGTCAGACCAAAGCGCAGAAAATACTTGGGTCTCACGAATGAAGTATACGGCCTCGCCATCTATGATAGAGCGAATATTATCTGATGGGTAAGAATCGCCAGGGAGCTCGGTTACCTTTAGATAGCCCTGCTCTGCTAAGGAGGCAAGAGCCGGTGTCGTTGGGTCGCGAACCTCGAACAGATACAGTCGCTCAACGTTGTTATACTGATTGTCGATGATTTGAGCTCCTTGTACCGGTATTGCGAAACGGTCAGCGCCTGTTTCTCGGTGCAAGTATGCAAAGGCATGGCGGTCATACTCGGCGCTGGAATAGCTGTAGTCCAGCGTTGGACCTGGTTCAAGGCTGCCCCGTGAAACGGGATTAGTTAGATCGCTGACATCGAACAGTTCGAGTTTGACCCGTTGTTCGGCAGATTGTCCCAGCCCTAGTAGGAGGTTTCGGCTCACGGGGTGCAGGAAGTTTGAGAACCCGGTCACTTCCAGTTCACCCGCAAGCTGTGGATCACGCGGATCTGCCAGATCCAGCACATAGAGCGGGTCGGTTCGTTCAAAGGTCACCAGGTAAGCACGGTCTCCCAAAAATCTAACCCCGTAAAGGTCCTCGTTAGGTTTGCCGATGGCGGTTGGCCGGCGACTGTTGGGTAGCTGACCAATAATCTCCAGTTCTGGCAGCGTTTGGCTCTGAGCAAGAATATATAATTGATGATGCCAGCGATCGGTTGCATCGTTGGTGAACTGAGTCGTGACCAGATGCAGCAAACCCGACTGTTCACTGATACGAAAATCTCGGTTGTCGCCTAAGTAGAGGCCGCCATTCACCTCGCCGGAACCGCTGTAGCTAAGCCCCGCCGCAAGATTGAATCTATGTACCAGCGTCGTCTGGGTATTAGAACCAGTCACAGCATCCGTAGAGTAGAGGCCTTGCACCAAGTAAAGCGCTTCGGCCGACATATAAATACCGTCAGTGGCCTCGGTGTAACACAGGCTGCTCTTAATCTGGCCGCTTTGCGGATCCACGAGTAACATGCTGGTAATGGTTGGATATCCTTGGGTCTCAGGTGCCAGTGGGTGAGTTGGATCAATGCCATAGCATTGTTCAAGACTGAAAGCCGCGACGACCTCGCCATCCAGCTGAACGCTGGGAAGCAGTGACTGAACGTCAAGGTTCTCCAACAGCTGCTCGTTGGCAGACCGTGCTGCGCTGGTGGTCGGGTAGAGATTGAGACCATCAATGGTCGGCGTATGACGACTGATCAGATAGATACCCGCGTCGGTACGGCGACTGGTGACGAAGGCGCCCTCAACCTGTAAACGTCTGACTACAGGGTTGTCGCTAGAACTGATGTCGTAAAGGGTCATGCCATAGTGCTGCCCAGACCAAGCTTGAGGATCGGCAAAGCGTTGGCCATAGCCTCCCCACCAGGCGCTGCTGGTAATAGCGGCCAGACGTCCCCCTTCAATATAAAGGCCCTCCACCGTGTCCTCATCGCTGAGCGCGATACGGCCCGTTTCTTGGATTCCCGCTGTCTCTGGTGTCGTTGTCATGATGCGAATGACACGGTCCTGCAGGTTGGATTGCGCGGGTGCAGTAACGACCGATTCAGCAAATAAAGGGTCAACCGAGGGCTCAAGGCAGAAGTTGCAGTAAGCCAGCCCTCGACTCGGCGCTATGAATACACGGTTACCGTCATACTTAACCACGTCATGTTCGTCGACGCTGGCCTGCTGGGTATAGGTTTTAGTGAAGCCTGTGCTGGCTTGCGATGCTTCCGGTGCTGATGTATCGGCGCTGGCCAGTTGGAGCGTTTGCAACTGGCGCTGGAAGCTTGCCTGCACACGATCAACCAGCGCGGTGTTAGACGTAAAAGGTATCAAGAGGCCTGTCGGTGGGCTGGGCTTCGGTGGCGGGGATGGCGTGACAGGCGTTGCTCGAACGGCACCACCGCCGCCGCCGCAGGCAGTTACTAGTAATAGCAGGCAGGTACCTAGAAGCCGTCCGTTAAAATTAATTGATCGTCTGCGATAATCTTTGATGATCATGGTCAGGTAACACCTCAAATTTCAACTTGTCGCCAAGGTAGAGTTCAGGCCATGGCTAACTTCAGTTCGGGGGTTATACCTCCCAGTGCCATATTTTATCCAGAGATTGTAATCCCAAAGCGAGTTCGTCGCCAAGTCCTGTGCTCCACAGAGTAACGAGAACCGCTGGAGAGCTAACTTGGGCCATGAGTTCCAACACCTGGATCGAGGCGCCCGATCAACGCGTGCTTGCCGTCAAATTAGTCGGATGCTAGATCACGAAAGTGCTGCCAGTACGCGATCCGAAGGCTTCAATGATACCCATGCTGGGACGCCGTGACAGTACCTAGGCTAAGAGTCCTTGGGACTTTTTAGAGGTTGTCGTGACTGGCAGGCGAGGGTGGTTGTGCCATGGAATGTATCCATGGCTAACAGGTCATATTCGACGATCCATATTGCACTTTATCGCCTGGGATTCAACGAAGACGATGGCTGGGAGTAGATTGTGATTGCGGCGATTGTCGTGCTACGTACCCCTAACAAAAATAAATGGGGTCGGGGTAAAAAATAAATGGGGTCGGGGTAAAATTTACATTTGCTTCATCCCGCTTAATGTTGATGGCATAAGCGAGCGTAATTCGCGGTCATAGCATAGGCTTGCGCTGCGTCAGTAACACGGATGAACTGGGCGTGGGTGGATGGATAAATGTAAATTTTACCCCGACCCCAATTAATTTGTGGATGGATAAATGTAAATTTTACACCGACCCCAATTAACAATTAATTTTACC
>JABMOJ010000290.1 GCA_013204195.1 SAR86 cluster bacterium | reverse complement strand
TCGTGGCCATCTCCTTCATCTTCGGTCCCTTACGTGAGTCGACGATGGGTATGCGGGTTGTGACTGGGCTAGTCACCGGGATTGTTTTCAAATTCATCCAGGATCTACTTTCACCTGCGAGCCTGGTTTTCGGTTTTCCGGCATTCATCGCCGTGGTCATCCCAATTATGATTTGCTTCAGCGCGGGCTATATCTTGTTGCGTCGCGCTGGCTAGATACGTTTTTACGAATGGGTGCTGCCGGGAAGCTCGCGCTTAGCGGCGTTCCGAGGTGTAAGGTTTATCCCCTAAATACACGACCCGGCTGTGTGACCAGATATCCTGGGCCGCTCGGCGATCCTTGTCAATTAGGGCCCAGAACAAGCCAAGCCCAAAAGGTGCCATGGCTAACGTTGCCGCCAGGAAACGCACAATGGCTTGGCGTATGCTGAGCAACTCTTCTGTTTCGTTGACTGTCCGTATCTTCCAGACCTGCATGCCCAAGGTTTGGCCCTTGACGCGCCAGAAATACAGATAAAACAGGAGTGTCTCGGTATAACAGATAAGCTGTACCCAAATCGTCGCCAGGGGTTGCTTGTCAGGCAGTTGGCCATCAACGTTCGCTACGCTGCCGAGTGCGTACTGTAGCACCACCAGCGTGATCGCCCAAAAAGCGAAAATCAGAAAAAAATCGTAAAGTATGGCGGCGAAGCGACGCTTTAAGCTGGCATTTGGGAAAGTATCGGACATGGTGATTTCACGGCTTTTAAGTGCCCGTAGTTTAGCAGAGCTTCGATCTCTGTGCCTCGTTCTGTGGGGCGAGATCTATTAGAATAGCGTTTAAGGATGATTAATGAGTGATCTGCCGATGGCAATGGCGAAGATGTCGTCACCGCGCACAATTTAATTTTATAAATAAGCGACAAAAGATGGGAGAGTTTGGATGATTAATGGTTGGATTCGGCGCCTGCGCCGCGATCTGTGGAGTCATTGGCGGTCGGCGCTGATGATAGTTCTGCTAACATTGCCTGCTGTCGCCAACTCGGCGACAACCTCATTTGCTGATTGGTTGGCGGATGTTAAACAACAGGCTATGAGTCAGGGTGTACGGGAAGTGACGATCGATCAGGCCTTTCTTGGGCTGGAGCCTGACCCGCGGGTGTTGGGTTTTGATAAGAAACAGCCGGAATTTGTCCAGACATTCGAGGATTACTTACGAGCGCGAGTGACTTCAGCTAAGGCCGAGAAAGCGCGGCAGTACTACCAGGAAAATCGCCAAGCATTAAATCTGATTGCGGCTAAATATCATGTGGACCCACAATACCTTATTGCATTTTGGGGGCTCGAATCGCACTTTGGCGGGTATCAGGGTAAATACCAAGTGATCCGCTCACTGGCGACCTTGGCTTATGATCCGCGTAGAAGTCAGTTTTTTACCGGTGAGTTGCTGGCCGCGCTTAAAGTGCTAGACGAAGGCCATGTTGCTCTGGAGGATTTTCTGGGTGGTTGGGCAGGCGCCATGGGCCAAAACCAATTTATGCCTTCAAGCTTCCTGAATTTCGCCCAAGATTTCGATGGCGATGGAAAGAAAAATATTTGGGACAATCAGCTCGATGTGTGGGCATCCATTGCTTACTACTTACAGAAAAACCGCTGGCGAGAAGGTGAATCCTGGGGCATGCAGGTCAATATCTCAGGTCCTGTAGATATTGATCAGTTAATGCCAAAGACCGTGGCCGCCGGGTGTCGGGCGCAACGGGACCATACCCGCGCATTATCTCTCTCTGAGTGGGGTGCCTTAGGTGTGACGCCCCTGGTTGTTAAGCCTGACGACGGCCAGAAATTTGCCATGATTAAACCTGAGGCGGGCGAAACGGTGGGTTATCTGGTGGGGCCAAATTTCGGTAGCATCCTGCGGTATAACTGCGCGAACAAGTATGCCGTGTCGATTGGTTTGCTCGCCGATATGATCGCCGCGGACCCCGAATAGGGCGTTGCGTGGGGTTATAGCGGTCAGGCCGATAACATAAAGCTGGCGTCACACTCGGCGATGGTCTGCTCATTGTCTATCCGGACCATGAGGCCGCGCATCATAAAGAGGCGTCCGCGAGATTTGAGGCAGTGACCTTCGAGTCTGACGGGAGTGCCGGTGGGCAATGCGTCTTTGTAGCGCAAGTCGACTTTTGCAGTATAGGCACGTTTGCCTTGCAGGACGAGCCAGTTCGCCATGACATCATCCAATGCGCTGAAGATGATGCCGCCATGGGTAATGCCGCTATAACCGCAGTGTTGACTCTGAGGGGTGAACTCGGCTCTACAGATATTGTTTTCAAGGCGAAATGTCAGGTGCAGGCCGATGGGGTTTTCTGGGCCGCAGACGAAGCAGTGGCTGGCGCTGGCGGGTTGTTCGGTCACAATGGGCTCCACGGTTCACTCAAGCGCAAAGCCTACCATCGGTCAGGATGACATGCCCAACAGGCGAAGAAAAAACGGCCGATTAAGGTATTCCCAAAAAGACGTTTTGTACATTTGTGCAGGAATGTTGTCTTGAATTGTTTTGTGCAGGCGGGGTAGTTCAGACCAATGCGTGCCCTGACGATAATGGTGGGCCGTATGATAGCCAAGATTGCCTGTCATGATATTAAAGATTGGATTGATGTTGTTATAGGATGCCAGGAAGTGGTCCTCTGGTTCATCGAGACCCGCATGATGTTCGTAGGTGGCCCACGCTGTGATCAGTAGACCTGTGATCATGGGTAGGACAAAGATCATCAAGGCCGCTAAGGGTCTGTACACCAGTAGCGCGGTAACCAGCGCAATGACGGCGATGGTGTAGATCAAGTGAGTTCGATAGTGCTTGGGATGGGCCTTGCCAACCAGATAGCCGCGGTAATAGGCAGTGCCGGCGACGATCAACGTATATTCCCACATGCCCATCTCGGTGCCGTCTGCACGTTTCCAGCGACTCTGATCAAGGTCCTGATCGAGATAGTTGTGGTGATGGCC
>JABMOJ010000289.1 GCA_013204195.1 SAR86 cluster bacterium | reverse complement strand
TGGTGGTGGGTATTGGCACCGGTCTCGACGGTGGTGAGTCGAATGGGTTCAAAGACGATATCAATCTTGTTCAGGGTGGTGGCTTTGCCCTCAGGCGTGATCCAGCTACCGCTAACCCAGTCTTCGCCAGCAGCTTGGCGCAGACGATAGATCATCAGAGCATGGCCGTCGTCGAGATGAACTGACAACCAGTCCCAACCGGGTTGGTCAGGTGCCAGTGGTTGTGAGCTCCACTCTCGATCCAACCAGCCTTGGCCTGTAAGCTGAATCGTTTGTTGGTTGCGGGTCACCTGACCGGTGATGGTGATATGGGGTTGGCTGTAATAATAACTGGCTTGTCCCATATTTGATTTTCGGCTGTAACCCGCATTACCCTGCAAGACCCACGGCGTGGTCGCATCCAGATTCAAGCTGACCTCAAAATCCTCCACAGTGAAGCTGAGTTGGCCTGGCAACGGACTTGATCCTTGCCCCTTGAGCATCCCGTTATCTAGCCAGGCCTGAAACTGATTTGGAGAATCCGTTGCTGTTGTTGATTCCGGGTTGGCTGTGACCTCATTGTTCGTTGTCGATTCGACCCCCGCCTGGCCAATGCCACCGCGAGCAAACTGTTGTTTGTACACGTGGCCCTCGGGTGTGCTGAGCGCGGTGTGGGCCATCCAAACCTGGTTGCTAGACCAGCCACCAGGATCAGCCTGGGGACTCATGGACTGACGAAACAGCGTCCAATGCACATCATAGTGCGCGCCGCTGGCGTCCATCAAATTAGCGGTCAAGTACCACCACTCTATACGATAGTCAGGGTGCGGCAGGTGGTCCTGTGGAAACTTAAGCGCTGTGCCCGGCACGACGGCAGCATAGCCCGTTGGATCACCCCGCAGCAGTTGATAGGCTTCGCTCGCCTGTAGCTGCCACGGCAGCGCCATACTAAGCAACACCACTATTTTTAAATAGCTGTAAACGTGCAAGTCACTCATCACGGGTTTCATCCTGAGTCACCAGCTAGTTGTTGGATGGCGGTCGGTAGGGTCTGTCTGACTCGAACCACAGATACCGTAAGGGTGGTCAGGACAATTCCCAGGGTCAGGATGCCGAGTTTGGCCAATGGCCACCAGGACCACAACAGGGGCATGGTCCAACCGAAGGCGATCACATTTAATTTGTTAATCAATAACCAACTTAAGCTGAAGCCGAGAGGCAATGACAGTAACAGGGTGACAGCCAGCATTAGCAGCAAGGGCAGGGCGACAATTTGCAGCCACTGGTTGAAATTCACACCCATAGAGCGCCAGTGTGCATATTCCGGCAGACGTTGCTGGTGCACCGCGAGCAGGGCTGTCAGTAATGAGAGTCCGGCGACCAATAATGTCAGCGTGTTCAGGGTCGCCGTAATGGCAAAGGTGCGGTCGAAAATCGCAAAAGATATCCGTTTGATCTCACCCTGCAGCACCCATTGTCCAGGTTTGATCCCTAAGGCTGACAGGTGATTGCTGAGCCAGTCGGGATCAATTTGGGCGGATGGTTCAGTCAACCATAATCCTGCGCCAAGCAACTCAGCCGCTGGCCAGTGCGCCATGACGGTCTCGCTGGGTAAATAAAACGCCAGACTCGAATTACCATAGTCGTGTACATAACCGATGATTTCGAAGCGCCGCAGGCCAGCTGAGGTTGGCAGCTCGATCATGCTGCCCAGTGGCGTGTGCGCGAGATACCGCACTTGCTCGTTAGCCAGAATGGGGATTACAGGGCCATCACCTAAGCGCCAGGCTTGGAGCGCCTGATCTTGAACCTGCTGATCAGGCATCCCCTGGTCTTGGGCCAATACCATGCCAAGCGTATCTGGCCCGTTGAGGTCCAAGCCGCGAATTGAAGTGGGGCGATCTTGCCAACGCAGATCCAGACCGATGCGTGGGGAGTAGCCACGGAGCCAAGGCGCTCGCTTAATGGCCTCCTGATCCAGCGACTTAACCTGGACGTAGATGTCAGCGGCCAAACGGGTTTCCAACCAATCGCCCAATGCGGTTCGAAAAGAGCCGACCAACGTAGTCACCCCGATATTGGCGGTGAGTGTCAGTAATAGGGCCATCAAGGCGATACGCAGGTGGGGCAGTTGCGCGAGCGCATCGGATACCGCCCAGCGCAGTAACCACTGTTGTTTGGGCAATAGCCGAGCGCAGGCCTCGATCAGGCTCAGTACCAGCCAGGGCAGCAAGAGCGCGCCGCCAAACATCACCAGCGCCAATATCAAAAATCCTTGTTCAATGCTGGCCAGCCAGGGGTATAGGGTTGCGGCAAGTCCGAGTAAGCCCATAGCCACGAGCGCCATCCAACGGATACCGCGCTGATCCAACTGCCATTGCGCGGTGGTGTCCCGTTGGCGGCGAATGGACGCACGCGCTCGCAACCAAAGGGGCAGCGTTAATGCCAAGACCACGCCGGCGAGACTCAGCCCAAAAGCCAGGAGCACTTGCGTAGGGCGAATGCCGATTAATGTTCCCAGCTCTGCGGCATAGAGACTCTGCAGGCTTGTGGCCATGGCGGGCAATAACAGTTGGCTTAAGGCATAGCCCATGACGAGGCCAAGGCTCGTACCAAAGAGGCTCCAGAGTAATGACTCAGCAATGATAGCAATGCTCAGCATCCCAAGGGAGATGCCCATTTCACGCAGCGTCGTTAAGGTTCCTTGGCGTGCCAGTAGGGAGAATCGAACGGCATTAAAGACTATGAACAGACCAACGGCAAAGGACAGTAGGCCCAGGGCAGTGAGGTGAGTGTGTAGGCTCTCGGTCACTTGGGCGAGATCTAATGCTTGGTGGTTAGTCACCAATGTCAGGGTCGCTGGTAGCAGCGCGGCGAGGCGCAATTGTTCCGGTTCGCTGAGTTGCCCGACGCCCAGATAGCTGAAGGTATCGGTGCCCAGAATGGCCATAGCGGCAGCGATGTCCATGAAAACCCGCTGGCCTTGTTGAGTTTGAGTTTGAATTAAAGCCGGTGGCAGGCGCTCACCGCTGGCAAGAATCAGCCGTTGCCCTGCTTCAATCCCCAACTGCGTCGCCAAGGACTGGGGATACCAGGCCTGGTAATCCGGTTGAATCAGGGCCAGCCAGCTTGAGGCTCCAAAAGGGTTACTGTACCTGGCACTCGAACCGAGGCCATTGCCAACAGGTAACGCCAATAAGTCAGTGGCAATGATCGCAACCGAGCGTCCCTGGGCGTCGCGCACTTGAGTTTCGATTACCGGATAAAGCGGGTCAAACCCGGCTCGTCGCAAGCCAATATAGTCTGGCACCGCGATGCCCAAACCGTTGTCGCTGCGTATCCAGTAACGGGCCTCGGCGCCGAGTAATTGGTCGGCATCAGCGTAGCTGCTGCGGGCATGATCGTTAATGAGTTGAACCGCCACCCACAGCGCGACCCCGCTGATAAGGCCTAATCCCATGGTCAGGGCTTGGCCCGGATGTCGGCGGTAATGGCTAATGAGGGTCACAAAGACCCACATCATCTGTTTGAATTGCCGCAGCAACTCAGGTGTCTCGAGCGAGTACTGGAGTGATGCGACCGGCCTGCAACAGCCACTGACGATCCATATAGCTTGCCATCGCGGGGCTGTGAGTCACCATCAACAGGCTGCTGCCGGTGTCTTTAAGGAGGTTGGTCAATAATTCCATCACGCTGTGGCTGGTAGCTTCATCGAGATTGCCCGTGGGTTCGTCCGCAAGAATTAGGCGTGGCTGGTGCATCAGCACTCGGCCAATGGCGACCCGCTGCTGTTGGCCCCCCGATAGTTGATGAGGTAGTCGCCCTAGCAGTGGGGCGAGTCCCAGCTTGTCAATCAGATGTTGTTGCAGCGTGGGGTTGAGCCTGTCTGCTAGCCGAGCCTGGAGCAGTAGGTTGTCGAGCACGCTGAGTGTTGGTACCAGATGATATTGCTGGAACACCAAGCTCAAGGTTTCGCGGCGCAGATGATTCCACTGGCCGTCGTTGAAGTCGCTGGCGCACTGATCATTAATCATGATCTGGCCGCTGTCGGGTTGGTCGAGTCCGGCCGCGAGGTGCAACAGGGTGCTCTTGCCACAACCGCTCTCGCCGAGCAGCGCTGCTGTTTGGCCCGCGGGTAGGTGCAAATCTGCCTGGCGCAGCACCTGGATATCGCCATCGGGCTGGTAATAGGTCTTGCTGATTGCAGAGAAGGTGAGCATGCCGGCACATTAACAGAACCGAGAGAAAAACGGCATCTGCTGGTTCGCCGTCGAGCAGAACGGGCAATTTCCCAGCCTGAATCTAAGCCTGAAACTGAGTAGCAATTCAATGATCGGATCGCTATGCTCAAAGACCCCTTGAAAGCCGATTGTGGAGATGCTTATGCCCGCTGTATTCGTGCACGGAAATCCAGAAACTGCAGCCATTTGGGACCTGTTGATACCCGCCTTGGACCGTAAAGATGTGCTGACCTTAGCGCCCCCCGGCTTCGGCTCACCGCTACCGTCAGGCTTTAACGGCACCCGGTTGGCCTACCTCGAATGGCTGACCAAAGCACTTGAACAAATCGGTGAGCCCGTTGATTTAGTGGGTCACGATTGGGGCGGTGGTCATGTGGCGGGGCTCGCGCTGACTCGCCCAGACCTTTTACGCTCTTGGGCCATAGATGTGGCTGGGATTCTCCATCCAGATTATCAATGGCACGATATGGCTCAGGTATGGCAGACACCGGGCGCTGGTGAGGCAGCAGTCGCCGGTATGATTGCTGCGCCGGTGGCTGATCGCATCGCGATGTTTGTGGCGGCGGGCATGACAGCGGCGATCGCGACTCGGGTTGTGGCGGCCTTTAACCAAGATATGGCGCACTGCATTCTGGCGCTATACCGCGACGCCGCGCAACCGGCGTTGAGTGAGCTGGGGGCAGATCTTACGTCAATGGAGTCTCGGCCTGGGTTGGTGATTATTGCCGAGAATGACGACTATGTTGGTACTGACGCCATGCATCGAGAAGTCGCTAACCGAGCTGGGGCGCAGGTGAGCGTACTGCCAGGAGTCGGTCACTGGTGGATGGTGCAGAATCCAACTGCCGGTGCCGCCATGTTAACGCGGTTCTGGGCGTCGGTGGATTAGCCTGATCAATAATCAACTAACAGGAGCCACTGACTTGTCGGTTAAAACTTTTCTTATACCCAGTTTTAAGACCCAACAGGGCGCAACGCTGGATCTACAGTTAACCTACGTCACCCGTGGCCAGTTGTCGGCGGCGAGGGACAATGTCGTGCTCGTGTTAACGTCTTACGGCGCGCAACACGGCAGTGATGGCGCGCTGGTTGCCGACAACCAGCTGGTCGATATGTCCACGAAATTCGTGATAGTCATCAATATGTTCGGTAATGGTTTGTCTTCATCGCCGAGTAATACGCCGTCGCCTTTCGACGGACCGCGGTTCCCTGTTTTGACAATTCACGACAATGTGGCTTGCCAGACATTGCTTATCAGGCACCTGGGTATCGAGTGTATACAGCTGGTGATGGGTTTTTCCATGGGCGGTTTGCAGGCGTTTGAATGGGCGAGTCAGAATCCCGATAGGGTGGATGCCGTTCTGCCTATCTGCTCGGCGGCGAGAGTGTCTCGGCATAACGGGGTGTTTCTCGGTGGGGCCAAGGCAGCGTTGGAGGCGGACTGTGCGTTCGCGGATGGCGATTACACTCAACCGCCGGTCAAAGGTTTATTGGCTTTTGGCCGGGTTTATGCCGGCTGGGTGTTTTCTCAAACGTTCTTTCGAGAAGCACGCTATCAGGCGTTGGGCCTGGCTTCTGTCGAAGCGGTGGTGGAGTTTTTGCAGGCCTTTTTTATGCGCCGAGATGCCAACGACCTGCTGGCTATGTTGCAAACCTGGCAGCTGGCAGACATCAGCGCCAATGAGGTTTACAGGCGCAATTTCGAGGCAGCCCTGAAGGCGATCAAGGCCAGGGTGATCTTGCTGCCTTGCGAGTCCGATCTGTACTTTACGGTTGCTGATAGTGCCTTAGAATTGACGCATCTGAGAAATGCAGAACTCAGGCCGATAGTATCGCAGATGGGTAACTTTGCGGGGGGTGGTATGGACCCAGTGGGTAAGCTCAGCATTGATCAGGCCGTGGCTTATTTGGTGGGGTAGTGTAACAGGGTCTTGAGGCGTGCCTAGGATTGAAGTCGTCGGTCAGTATTTCGCAGCGCGAACAACTGACCGGCCTTCTTCACGGTCTAGTCAAGACTGTCTTCCGCAATGAAGTAGCGTGGATCCTCGATGACGTTGACTTCTACCAGGTTGCCTGCCTTGCGCAGCAATGACCGGCACTCGGCGTTCAGGTGCACCAGGTGGAGAGTTTTACCGGCATTCAAGTAACGTTCAGCGAGGGTATCGATGGCCTCCAATCCAGAGTGATCACAGACTCTGGACTCAGCAAAGTCAACGACCACGTCGTCGAGAGATCGAGTGGGATCAAACTGCTCAAGAAATGAAGTGACAGAACCGAAGAACAAGGGGCCGCTGACAGCGTACACAGTGGAATCTTTATGGTCATCTCGGGTTTCCACGTTAATGTGTTTAGCGTGTTCCCAGGCGAATACCAGGGCCGAGACGATAACGCCGGCAATGACCGCGAGCGCAAGGTCGGTGGCCACGGTCACAGTGGATACCAGAATCAATATCAAGGCATCGCTGCGGGGTACCTTGCCGAGAATACGAAAGCTACTCCACTCAAAAGTTCCGATCACCACGATAAACATCACGCCGATGAGTGCCGCCAGCGGAATTTGCTCGATCATTGGAGAGGCAAACAGGATAAACGCGAGAAGAAATAGCGCTGCAGAAATCCCCGACAGGCGGCCTCGGCCGCCGGAATTGACGTTGATCATGCTCTGACCGATCATCGCGCAGCCTCCCATGCCACCAAACAGGCCCGTGACCGTATTGGCGATACCCTGACCCACACACTCTTTGTTGCCGCGACCGCGGGTCTCTGTGATCTCGTCCACAAGACGTAAGGTCAGCAGTGATTCGATCAAACCGATGGCGGCTAGAATGACTGCATAGGGAAAGATGATCGTCAGCGTTTCAAAGTTCATGGGCACCGTGGGAATATGAAACGTCGGTAAGCCCCCAGCTATGGAGGCCACATCGCCCACCACTCGGGTATCGAGGTTTAAACCGATCACCAGCAGACTCACGACGACAATGGCCGCCAGCGAAGAGGGAATTGCGGTGGTGAGTTTAGGTAGGAAATGAATGATAGCCATGGTCACGACCACCAAGCCCACTAACATATAGAGTTGATCGCCGGTCATCCAGGCAACATCGACAATGGAGCCCTGCATGAAAGTACCGGTCAGCCAACCGGGTTCGCCGGGTTCGCCAAATTGGCTTAACTGCGCCAGAAAAATCACGATAGCCAGGCCATTAACGAAGCCGAGCATTACCGGATAGGGCACCATTCGAATAAATTTACCCAAACGCAAGGCGCCAGCGGTGATCTGTAAGATCCCCATTAGCACAACGGTTGCGAATAGATATTCGACGCCGTGATCTGCTACCAGGGCCACCATGACGACGGCCAGTGCGCCGGTGGCACC
>JABMOJ010000288.1 GCA_013204195.1 SAR86 cluster bacterium | reverse complement strand
GGATTTCGCCATGGCGAATTCTAGGCGAATATTCCAATCGATTCAATGCGGCGAGAAGATAATCCTGTGAATTACCTCGATAACAGCGCCTTCATTATATTCGTCTATGATCATTGTGATACATCATGCTTATAATTATTTACTTCAGACTTGAGATATAAAGTATTGATATTAGAGGCATAACTTGTAATATATAGAACTTGTGAAACTTATCGAGCCTCGACAATCCGTCCTGCACCATCAATATGAATAAATCTGAACTCATCAAACGAATGTGCGACAAGCTGGATCAACTGACTAGCCGCGATGTCGATCTGGCCGTTCAAACGATTATTGATACTATGTCTGAGTCGTTGGCTTACGGCGAGCGCATTGAAATTCGTGGTTTTGGTACTTTCTCAAACCATTACCGCAAGCCTCGGTCAGTGCGCAACCCAAAAACCGGAGAAGTCGGCATCAACAAACCGGGCAAGTACGTTCCCCACTTCAAACCCGGCAAAGAACTCAAACGCCGAGTGGATGACGCAAAAGATACTATTGCCTGAATCCACACCTGGCCTATTGGTCAGCTAATTCCTGAGCAAGCTGATGCTTGAGTATTTTGCCCGATGGCGCCGTTGGTAATTGCGCTCGAACCACCACCCTCCCCGGCACCTTATAACCTGTCAGATAACCGCGGGCGTACTTAAGCAAGTCTTCGACATCAACCACTTGTCCCTCGACCGGCTGAACATAGGCGACGATCTCTTCATCACCCTCGATCTTACGGCCTAAAACCGCGCACACACTCACCGTCGGATGACCGGCAAGCACTGCCTCAACCTCAGGCGGATAAACGTTAAATCCCGAGCGAATAATCAGCTCTTTCGTTCTGCCAGCGATATTAATGGCGCCTGATGGGTCTTGAAAGACCAAATCTGCCGTGTTGAACCAGCCATCCTTAACAACCTCAGCGGTTAATTCCGGTTTCCGAAAGTAACCTTTCATAATGTTCGGACCCTTGACCCACAGTTCACCGATTTCACCTGCAGCGACGGCTTGACCCTCTTGTCCCAGCAACTTGATCTCGACACCCGGCAAACTATAACCCACAGAACAATTTGCCAGCGGCGCATATAAACGAGTCTGACTGATGGTGGGCCCGCTCTCTGTGAGCCCATAGCCATTATGCAAAGGCATACCGAAAATTGACTCAATTCGCGCTTTCAAACTGGGATCCAGAGGCGCCCCGCCAGAGAACATGAATCGCAGCTGACCAGGCTGCCATGCCTGACGCTGCGCCAGTATCTCCAACATCATGGCATACATGGTTGGTACACCAAGAAACCCTACTATCTGATCTTCTTCCATCGCTCGTAACGCTTCAGCTGCAGAAAATCGGGGTACCAGGTGTACGCAGCCGCCACTGAACAATACTGAACTGCTGACCGCGGACAGGCCAAACACATGGGACATCGGCAAGACACAATAAATCCTGTCGCCCTGCTGGATACCGCGAAGCCGACCTGAAATAAAAGCAATGAACGAAAGATTTTGATGGGTCAGCATGACACCTTTCGGTGTTCCCGTCGTTCCGGTGGTGTAGATCATGGCGAGGACCTGCTGCGCAGGGTCTTCGCTTACCTCTTCAGGCTCACTTTCCCGAGGCGCTGTGCAGCCTAAATCGCCAAAGGTCGTGACCAGCAGCGTCGCGCCAAGGCGCGCGCCATGCACATCAGCTGCGGGCGACGTCGTAATAATCAAACGCGGGTCGCAGTCAGCGGCGATCAGATCAATCTCGCGATCCGATAGCCGAGCATTAATCACGGCAGCGATACCATCGAGCTCGCTGAGCGCCAAAAACAGACATAATAAGGCGATACCATTTTCTGCCACCAGCATCACCCGATCACCGGGGCGAACGCCCGCCTGCGCAAGCAGGCCTTTGGCTTCAGCGACGCTGGCACCGAGCTGACCATAGGTCAATTCCCGCCGCCCTTCCCGTACAGCAGGTGCATCGGGTGTTGTATCAACCCAGGAAAGGATCTGATGGCTTAAGCGCCGGGGCAATCGAGAGAGAATCTCGTCTGCCGAGCAGCCGAGGACGATCTCATCCTCAACCTGAATCTCATTCAGCGTCAACAAACTCATCAACTTGCGGGTTGCTTTAGGGCGGGTACGTTAGTCATCAGGCTGCGTTCTTTCGCAACCAAATAGTCGGCAATTTTCAGCATCTCAGCGCTGCTACCGGCCATAGATCCTTCAATGCGATATTTGCCATTAACAACGATGGCTGGCACCCCAGACGAACGATAGGCACGGCCTTTGGCCTCTGCCTGCTGATAACTGGCACGAACACCGAAAGAGCTGTAGGTTCGCGCAAATGCCATGGGATCGATACCCATCTCGCCAAAAAATTCAGCCATTTGCTCAGGCTCATTCAAGCGTCGGCGCTTGTTATGAATGGCATCGAACAGCGGCACATGAATCTGGTCTAGAACATCGAGGGCCTGGGCGGTCAAATAGGTCTGGGCATAGACCTGATAATCTTTGTTCCAGATAGCCGGTGTGCGGCTAAATTCAACATCGTCGGCAAGCCTTTGCTTCCAGGCACCAATCAGCGGCTCAAATTGATAGCAGTGCGGGCAACCATAGGAAAAATACTCGGCGACTTCGATCTTATCCGCTTGGCGGGTTTTAATAGGAACTGGCAAAGCCACGTAATGCGTGCCTTCCTCGTAGGGAATCGCCTCACCCATCGCCGCTTGGCTGGTTATGACCGCTAGCGCCAAAGAAACCCAAGAAAACACCATTACCATGTTCTTCATATTCCCATCCACTCCTGTCAAACGACTACTTTCTAAGACCGCGAATGTAGCTAGCCACAGCGGTGATTTCTGTATCGCTCAGGTCCATCGCACTGATGCGCATCATCTGCCCATCGCCATCATTATGCCGTACCCCACTGCGGAACGCTTTGAGTTGCGCTTCGATATAGTCGGGCCATTGTCCGGCAAGCAGTGGAAAGCCCGCCGCCGCATTACCTTGCCCCGTTGGCGAATGACAGGCCGTACAAGCAGCGATGTTCTTACGCGCGACGCCTGCTCGATAAATGGTTTCACCCTGGGCCAAAAGCGCTGGGTCTGCGGCACCACCCGCGGGGGTCTGGGCAGAAAAATAGGCAGCGACGTCCAGCATGTCTTGCGCTGAAT
>JABMOJ010000287.1 GCA_013204195.1 SAR86 cluster bacterium | reverse complement strand
CTCTGCTGCCAGATCGCAAACATCCGTAAGCGCTGATAAAGACTAGAGGCCAGATAGGCAACTACAATCAATGAAATAGCATGCTGGCCGATCAGGCTGCCCGTTAAAATATCGAGTATGATCCCCAACATCCAAGCGACGACAATACCGATTCTGTAGGGTAACGCGATCACCCAATAAATCAGCACCAACGCGACCCAGTGCGGTCTGAGAAAGCCAAATTCAACAGGCACAAAGGCGGGTAACGAGACGATACTCAACACCAAGGCGATGACGAAACTAAAAACAACGAACCAAAGATTATTGCTGCGCATGTCAGCGACCTGGGTCTATTTGAGGGTTACTGGCATCCTGCGCTTTAACAGGATCAGCAAACACCAACAATACGTGACGGCTTCTCGCCAGCGATGCGCTGGGAATCGCGGTGACAACAGCGAAAGGCTTGCTTGGATCGTGCTCCACCTTATTCACCACTCCCACAGGATAGCCTACCGGAAAGCGATTACCCAAACCCGAACTCACCAGCAGGTCACCTTCCTTGATATCGGCGGTGTCAGGCACGTGAATCAGCTCCAGTTGCCCGGTGATACCAGTGCCTTGAGCGATAAGTCGCAGATTGCTGCGATTGACCTGGACGGGCACAGAGTGCGACTCATCGATGATGAGCATAATACGGCTGGTATACAGACTGGTCGTTATCACCTGTCCCATCAAACCTTGTGCATCGATCAGGGGTTGGCCGACAAAAACGCCAGACTGGCTGCCTTTATCAATGATAACTTCATGGCGCTCTGGGTCCGGATCAACCCCAATAAGTTCCGCCACAAGGACGTTATCTTGGAGCTTTGCCGCTGACCCGAGTAGATCACGCAATCGATGGTTCTCTGCCGCGAGTGCCGCCATCTTAATCACCTTTGCCCTGAGGAGCAGCTGATCTTGTTCAAGAAGGCGAATCTGGCCTTGCATATCGACCTGTGAGGCAAATCTTTCCTGCGCCAAGACAAACGTGCGCGCAGGGTAGTCTGCAGTGATGACAATCGGTGTCACGATGATATTCAGCACCGACCTGGTCGAATCGAGGGCGGCAGAATAATAGTCCAACGCGAGCAAGCCAAATGACAAGACACTGAAGAACAGCATCTTATAGCCGACAGTTGTTTCTTCAAAAAATAGCGATTTGATAATTCAAATTCCGCTGATACTCAATGGAGACGCTAAATAACCTTGCCTTACCCAACCAGATTATTGAATGGACAACAAGTCGCTATCGCCACGATCATCCATGATTTCCAGAGCCCGCCCGCCGCCACGCGCTACACACGTCAATGGATCTTCAGCAATAATCACCGGCAATCCGGTCTCACTTGCCAGCAGTCGATCAAGGCCCCGCAGCAACGAACCGCCGCCGGTCAATACCAAACCGCTTTCAGCGATATCCGATGCGAGTTCTGGCGGCGTTTGCTCCAGCGCACTTTTGACCGCCTGCACGATCATAGACAAAGGCTCCTGCAAGGCCTCGAGAATTTCATGACTGTTCAGCGTAAAGCTACGCGGCACGCCTTCGGCCAAGTTCCGCCCACGCACGTCGATTTCACGGACTTGGCTGTCAGGAAAGGCTGTGCCAATTTCCTGTTTGATGCGTTCAGCCGTCGCGTCGCCGATCAGGCTGCCCTGTGTGCGTCTGACATAGGCAGTTATCGCCTCATCAAATCGATCCCCACCCACGCGAACAGACTGCGCGTAGACCACTCCATTAAGGGAAATCACAGCGATCTCGGTGGTGCCGCCGCCAATATCAACGACCATGGTACCTACGGCTTCATGCACCGGCAAACCCGCACCGATGGCTGCGGCCATGGGCTCTTCAATTAACCTGACATCTCTCGCACCAGCACTGATCACTGACTCGCGGATCGCCCTGCGTTCGACTTCGGTGGACTGACAAGGCACACAGACCAAGACTCTCGGACTCGGCCTGATAAAACTATTTTCATGCACTTTCTTAATAAAATGCTGCAGCATTTTTTCTGTCACTTGGAAATCTGCGATCACACCATCTCGCAACGGTCTAATCGCAGTGATATTACCCGGCGTTCTACCCAACATTCGCTTGGCATCAATGCCCACTGCCGCCACACTTTTCTGGTTATTCGTCGTCCGAATCGCGACCACCGATGGCTCATTCAGGACGATGCCCTTTTCGCGCACATAGATCAGTGTATTCGCCGTTCCGAGATCGATCGATAGATCATTAGAGAACAGGCCCCTTAATTTCTTAAACATGAGTGCAAGGCACCTCGAGAAAAGTACTTCATCAAAAATTCCGAAACCGCAGGCTCCTCGAGCCTATGATTTAGATCTAAAAACACTCGTAACTCTATCATTTATTTAATAATCCATCCAAGTAAACACTCGTGAGATATGACTTTTAGCAGACTTTTAGCTTCCAAGATGGCGCATCCGGGCAAGATCCGCCTGATAGGCCAAATAATTCAGTCAGAATCGCAAAAATATTGATGTTCTGCGTAAACCTCATTAGCATCCTCCACCAAAGGCGTATATGCCTGTCGCTTACTGTTGGAACTCCCTTATGCCAGCCATCACCGTTAACCAAGACCTGGTCATCGCCGTCGCCGAACTGTCCCAGCTCAATATTGACGTGACTGACATCGATGGCTATGCAGGCGACATGACCAAGGTCCTGGCCCTGGTCGAGCAGATGCATCACGTCGACACCCATGACATAGCACCTATGTCGAACCCCACTGACGCCAGCCAGCAACTACGCCCAGATGAAGTCACTGAAGCTGATCAGCGAGAACGTTTTCAGGCTATTGCGCCCGAAACAGATGGCGGCTTCTACCTGGTGCCACGGGTTGTGGAGTAGACATGAGCGATTTACACGATAAAACGATCAGTCAATTACTGCTTGATCTCGACAATAAGGTTTTTTCCAGTGTCGAACTGACGGGACACTATCTCGATCGCATCGAACGACTAGACCCCGCTATCAACAGCTACATCACCGTGCTTCGAGAACCCGCCTTGAAGCGCGCTGCGGCCATGGACGCCGCCAGACACAAAGGCAACCATCCACCACTGACGGGCATTCCCATTGCGCATAAAGACATTATTTGCACCGAAGGCGTAAGAACTTCCGCGGGATCACGCATGCTCGACAACTTTATCGCACCGTACAATGCGACACTGGTTGAGCAACTCAACAACGCCGGCGTCGTGACCCTGGGCAAGACCAACATGGACGAATTCGCCATGGGCTCATCCAACGAGAATAGCTACTACGGCCCCGTGCACAATCCGTGGCGAGCCGATCGCGTTCCCGGCGGATCTTCAGGCGGCTCAGCTGCCAGCCTGGCAGCGGGCCTCTGCGCCGCCGCAACCGGCACAGATACCGGCGGTTCTATTCGCCAGCCGGCCGCATTTTGCGGCATCACCGGCTTAAAGCCCACCTACGGCCGGGTTTCACGCTGGGGCGTGATAGCCTATGCTTCCAGTCTCGACCAGGCAGGACCCATGGCACAAACCGCAGAAGATGCGGCGCATTTGCTCCAAGCCATGGCTGGCTTCGATCATCGCGACTCCACCAGCATCAATCAGCCGGTGCCCGACTATTTGGCCCAGATCAATGACTCCATCAAGGGACTCAAAATTGGAATCTGCACAGAATATTTTGACGCGGGGCTGGATGATGATATTCGCTCGGCCGTAATGGACGCTGCAAAAACCCTGGAATCCATGGGCGCCATACTCTCCGAGGTCAGCTTGCCAAACACGCAACACGCCATACCGGCCTATTATGTGATTGCGCCGGCAGAATGCTCATCAAACTTGTCACGTTACGACGGTGTGCGTTTCGGCTATCGCTGCGCTGACCCAGTGTCTATTGAAGATCTTTATAAGCGCAGTCGTTCTGAAGGCCTTGGTCGAGAGGTCAAAAGTCGCATTATGGTCGGCACGTTCGCTTTATCTGCCGGCTACTATGATGCTTACTACCGTAAAGCCCAACAGATTCGCCGCCTAATCAGCGCAGACTTCAGTAATGCTTTCGACCAGGTTGATTACATCCTCGGGCCCACGACACCTTCAACCGCATTTAAGCTCGGGGAAAAAGTGGATGATCAGGTAGCGATGTATCTGCAGGATATTTACACCATCGCGGTCAACCTCGCGG
>JABMOJ010000286.1 GCA_013204195.1 SAR86 cluster bacterium | reverse complement strand
TGGCAAGGCTGCACTGACGTCGGAATATCGTCATGACTTGGGGTATGCCAACTATTCGGGCTCAGCGAATACCAGTTTTGTCCTCACGAAGCAGGCATTCGGTATCGGTGGCGATCGGCAGGCGCTGAGTGGGTTTCTGGTTAGTACCAAGGGGAAATCCAACCAGGACGGCGACGTTAGCGTCATCGTTGATGGCTCAAAACGGGCCAAGATCAAGCTGAATTCCACCCGTTTTGTGCCAGCAAGTGAATATGATATCCATGACATCTCGTTCCTCACTGAAGGTAAAACGCTACTGAACGTAGACACGAAAACCTATCGGAAAACCTTGTACCCAGGCAATGTCATCGGCATTGAGATCGAAGCCAAACGCATTCTTGTGGCGCTTGGACAGCTGCTAAAACCCGACGGAGCACCTTTGAGCCATGCGTTATTGCTCGGCACTCAAGGGATAGCCACCACGGATGATCAAGGCTACTTCCAAGCAGAGATCGACGCTGACATGACATCAGTCACAGTCAAAAAGGCTGGCCAGGAATGTGTGGTTAGGCTTGACAGTCCCTCGACCAATGACCAAGTCATTCACCTAGGCACACGCACCTGCCAATAAGTCTTTATGTGCCTATGTACGAACCGGGTAGCAGAGGCGCACGGCCAGCTTGATGTGGCTGATATTAGCTGGAATATTCGCCTGCCGAGCAACGCTCAGCACCTCATCAAAGGCTGGCGTGACGGCGACATCTGCACTTCTGATATGGCTGGAATATTTCCCACCCCAAGCGGCACATCTGCAACAAAAATCGACGGTGCCACAAATACCCTAGGCTCGCGATTCAACCTGGGTCAACAATCTACGTAGGCCTTACTGCAATACCGTCAGCTAAGGGATATCATCTGCACTCGTGTTCCTGGTCCGCATCTCCACGCTGGCCCGGCCAAGCGGCGTTAGAAACCGCTTCTATTGACTCAACTTGGCACCACCAAGAGGTAGCTTAAAATGTTGAAAAAAGAATTTCTTAATCCACATCCCATGGGCTTCACCAACACCGTCGTTTGCAGCAACAACGGCACTAAAACCATCTTCGTCTCTGGCCAAGTCGGCTATGCCGATGGCCGGGTCGGTGAGTCCTTCGAAGAGCAAGCGCAGATGGCCTACGCTAACCTCGTCAGAGAGCTTGAGTCAGCAGGCGCCAGCGTCAATGACGTGGTTAAACTCAATACCTATGTGGTCGATTTGGACCGCGACAAAAGCAAGGCCAATCGGCAAGCTAAGGATCGGTATTTCAGTCAAAATGACCAGCCAGCCTCGACCATGATTGGTGTTAGCGCGTTGGTGATGAAGGAGCTGCTGATCGAGGTAGAAGCCACCGCCATGATGAACGACTAGCACACCCGCCCAACCAAGCCAGGATGCCAGTGGGATCGATAATTTGTCGCCGATGATTGTCAGCTAAGATCGTCCGCAAAGACCAACTAGAATCAGGAACATCACTATGTCTGAACTAAAAACTTACGCCGTATGGGACGCTGGTACCCGCTGGTTTCATTGGCTCAACGTGCTCTGCGTGATCGGCCTGATGGCCGTTGGACTGGTCATTCTGTTTGGCCGTGATCTGGGCGTCTCCAGTGACGGCAAGGTCCTTCTGAAGACAGTGCATACACTGATCGGTTATGTCTTTGCGCTGAACCTAATCTGGCGGTTTATCTGGGGCTTTCTGGGCAACCAGCACGCCAGCTGGCAATCCATCAAGATCAAACGGGGATTCATCGGCACCGTCCGGCGTTACATAGCTTCGATCAGGGCCGGTCGCCCGGAGCAATATCTGGGGCACAATCCCCTGGGCAGTTTGAGCGTTGTGCTGCTATTTGCCTTGCTCGCGACGCAAATGGTCACCGGTCTGGTGCTCGCCGGCACTGACCTGTTTTTTCCGCCCTTCGGCCACTGGATTGCTCAGTGGGTCGCCGCACCGGGTATTGACCCAGGGTTATTGGTCGCCAATGCCCCGCAAATGTACGATAGCGCGGCTTATGACAGCATGCGTGAGTACCGCAAGATTTTTGGTACGATACATGTTTACGGCTTTTACACGCTAGCTGTCGTGATTGTCATGCACGTGATTGCAGTTGTTGTCACCGAGATCAGATCAGGCAGCAATATCATTTCCGCCATGTTCACTGGCCGAAAAATACTCAGCGAGCGGCCGCAAGACGAGCAGCACTAAGCCGCACGTCATTTTTGCCCGGGGGTGCCCGATTCACAGGTCACCCGCACCGGCTTCGGGGCCAGGCGCCACTAGTTGACAGGCACGCACTGTCACTCTACGGTGGTCTTTGGCTTACCCAGCTTGAGCGTCCGGAGTCACTGCCATAAGGCCCCTTGCAATTTGGCGGTACTGATCTATCTAACGATATACAGAAATTTATGATGAAGATTCCATTATCGCTCCATGCTGACCGACTGTTTCCGGCCGATAAAACCACCCGTGACATTGCTCGCCGGCTCTATCAAGAGATCAGACATCTGCCCATTATCAGCCCCCATGGGCACACAGATCCGCGCTGGTTCGCAGACAACCTGGCCTTTGAAAATCCCGTCAGTCTGCTCTTGCAGCCAGACCACTATGTCTTGCGGATGCTCTACAGCCTTGGTCTATCCATGGAACAACTGGGTCTGGGCCAGGCGGCGGATCGAGAGCTTGATCCAGAAGTGATCTGGCAGACCTTTGGCGATCATTATCATGGGTTCAGAGGCACGCCTAGCAGGATGTGGCTGGATCATGTGTTCGCAGAGGTTTTTGGTATCGACGTGGTGCTCAATAGCGACACCGCTGCGGATTATTATCAACACATGCAAGGCAAACTTCAGAGCGCGGCGTTCCTGCCTCGAAGCCTGTTTGAGCGTTTCAATATCGAGGTGCTGGCCACCACCGAGTCACCGCTGGACGACCTGCGCCATCACCAACGCATTGCCGACAGTGGCTGGGCGGGCAAAGTCATCACCGCCTTTCGGCCCGATCCGGTCCTCGACCCCGAATATGAAGGCTTCCATGGGAACCTTGAGACCTTAGCCGCGCTCACTGGCGAAGACACCCAGTCCTTCAGCGGCTACCTGGCCGCGTTACGGCAGCGGCGTGACTACTTCAAACGCCATGGTGCCACCTCCACCGATCACGGTCA
>JABMOJ010000285.1 GCA_013204195.1 SAR86 cluster bacterium | reverse complement strand
CGATTTATATTACATTTTATCGCCTGCATCCCAATGAATACGGTTGCTAGGGGCGGATTGTGATTCCGGCGGTCGTGGGGCTACGCGCCCCGGTCAAGCCCCATTGTCCACCCCATTTAGCCTAGTTTTCCAAGTAAGTGCACACTATTTTGTGCAGAGCAGATGGCACGCCGTGCCATATGACAGAACTTGGGTTTCGGATAGCCGGTACGTCAGTTAAAAAAAACGGCTGAATGCCGGGCAGTCAACCGTCCGATGAAACTAATTGATTGACGTTTCTGTCCCGTTAAACGTAAGAAATTTCGTAGATCCGGCCATCCTCGTTGGTACCAAGTGAGCCACGTTGTGAACTGAAGTAAAGACGGTCAAAGTGAGGTGAGAAAGCTGGGCCACATATTTCGGAATCATCCTGGCCGATGATTTGCAATACGGGTATGACCCTGCCTGCAGGGCTCAACAGGACGATCTGCATATCGCCACCATCTTCAGCTACCAGTATGTCACCGGAAGCGGAGATCGCAATATTATCGACCCCGGACAAGATAGGTGTATCGCTCGTGCTTAGGTCGTAGAGAGTTGCTATCTGGCCGCTCTCAATATGATGCCGCCAAACGCGGTTATCCCCTTTGCAGGTGAAATAGACTGTGCCATTTCGCCATACAATGCCTTCACCGCCATTAAAGCCCGTTGCTCTATCGACCTGATACCGTGTTTCTGTCTGGGTTGCTGAAGGATCAGGTACTTTATGCCAGGTTATGCTCGCCGTCTTGCCAGTGTGGACCACTTCAGCAATCTCCAAGGTCCCGCTGGTCAGGTCAGGCAGCCCGTGTTCAGGTGTGAAACGGTAGAAGCCTCCGTCAGGTACATCCTCGGTCAAATAGAGCTGTCCTTGAGCTGGATCTACTGCGACTGCCTCATGTTTGAAGCGGCCTAATGCCGGTCTGACAATCCCTGCGCGCTCGCCAAAGGGGTCGCATTCATAGACCTGACCGTCGGGCGCCTCTTCGCAAGACAACCAAGTATTCCAAGGTGTTTTTCCGCCCGCGCAATTACTGTTGGTGCCGTTAAGAATAGAGTAGGCACCTATAACATCGCCGCGTGGATTAAAACGTAATGCTCCAGCGCCACCACCATGCTTGCTGATTTCACTGTTGGAGACATAAATCCAACCACCATCATCAGTGGCAAAAGTTGCGCCGCCATCTGGCGCGCTATGCCAAATATAGTTGGCAGTTGGCAGCACCCGCTGGCCGGATTGGGCGACTAACCTGCTGACAAAGCCTGCCGGCAGCCGAATGCCATTCGCATCGGGCGCCAGTGGTGGGCCGAGCAAGTCAAGCTTGTCATAAAGCAAATGAGAGGTTGGTGGTACTACGCCAGCTTTCGCCAAGGGGCCGACAAAAAAGCTTCCCATTACAAGCGCCCCTGCTTGCAGGAAGCTCCTGCGAGATTGCGATATATCGACTAGTTCATTCATGGCTGCACTTTAGGGCCTTTCAAAAAATATTGAGTTAAGAATGAATCAAAATTTGGACAAGCGCTGAACTGCAGTATCTCAGAGTAATGGTTTAAAAAGGTAAACCGCCAGGTTCGCTGTTATTACCAAGTCCATCAGTCCCTGCGCAAGCAAGTTCGTCGTCCTGGTTAGGATGCTCGCCAAGTCAGCGCACCTAATTCGTTCCAATCTAGCCAAGTTTTTTGAAGAACAACATTGTCCCGGAAAATTTATTTTCCCTTCACATAAAAATCCACTTGCTGCCATTAGAATTTCGCCCTAGAAAAATCATCAGATAAATTATTTCTAATCAACAGGTGTCGACTATGATAAATAAAACTGTCACAAGAGCTGTTATACCTATGCTCGTTATGGTGCTGAATGTATTGACTGCACCCCAAGCTATAAGCGAGGAAAGCGCAGTAACAGAAGAGATTGTTGTTTATGGCTCGAGGTCGGCATTGCTGAATGCTTTGGAAAAACAAAGAGCCTCAGATAAAATTGTTGGCGTGGTTGACTCAGACGATATGGGTAACTTTGCCGATACCAATGTCGCTGAGTCGCTGCGAAGAATCGCCAGCGTGATGGTTGAAAATGATCAGGGGGAGGGCCGCTATGTGTCTGTTCGTGGGATGAATGCTGACCTCAATGCCATGACTATCAACGGCGTTAGCACGGCGTCACCGGAAGACCGCCGTGGCATTATGCTCGATGGTGTGCCCACCGATATACTCGACTCAATGGTTGTCTACAAAACATTAACTCCCAATCTGGATGCTGACACCATTGGCGGTGCCATAGACCTTGAGACCATTACCGCGTTTAAACATAAAGATATGTTCGCCAAAATCAAAATTGAAAATAGTTACAACGAATTGGCAAAGGATTCATCTAACCCAAAGTTAGGTTTCACCTATACCAATCGATTTCCCATTGTAGAAGGTGAGTTGGGCGTCGCTGTGAGTCTGAGTGATCAAAGCCGGCGTATAGTTGCACAAAATAATGAAATGGGTGGTTGGTCAGACACTGCACCTAACAATGATTATGAGATGCGCTTTTATGATATTGAGCGTGAGCGGCAAGGCGCAGTTGTGAACATTGATTACCTGGGCGTGGAGGGTAATCGCTATTACCTGCATTTGTTCCATAACGAATATACTGACGTTGAATATCGGGCCAAATGGGAAACACGGGCTGCGCTTCAAGAAACTCCGCTGACCTCAGGTAGCACCTTTATCTACCCGTTTTCAAGAATGGACACAGAAGCACGGCAACGTGAAGAAATACGCAAAATCCAATCCTTCCAGGTTGGGACAGAATTTCAGTTGAACGGTGAAACTCAGGTTGCGGTTGAGTTATTCGGGTCGCAAGCAGAGCAGGACGATACGGACAAGTGGAATGTTATTTTCAGGAGTTCGGAATTAGCCACGCCATTGACCTTCGATAACAGCAACCCGAAGAAGCCTATTCTTGGTTATGCCAGCGATTTTTACGACGCAGGAACGTTTAAGCTGAAAGCGCTTGAGGGCGAGTCAGGCATTGCAAAAGATGAAGATCGCGGGTTCAGAGTAGATATTACAACGGCGCTTAATGCTGCAACTGAGATTCAGTACGGCGCTAAATATCGGGCAAGAACCAAAGCAAACGATTACAACTTTTGTGGTTATGATCCTCTGGAGTCGAGTACGCTGGCCGATTACAGCTTTACGATTATTGACCCTTATTTAGGTAACGCGCACGGTCCGGCTCCTACAGTTGCAACGGTCGGGAACTTTGTGGATGTGATCGGGGCCGGCACCGTTGCTCTATCTGATGGCACTACCTGCCGGGCGCCAGGCCCGTTGTTTGAGTTGAGCGGTGATGAAGAGGCGGAATCTATTGCTGCCGATTGGTATACGGACGAAGATGTTCTGGCAGTATATGCGATGGCCACCACTGAACTTGAACAGATGGTGATCGTCTATGGTCTGCGGTATGAAGATACCAGTACTGTGTATCGCGGCAAACAATTTGATGGCAGTGCCTACGCCGGCGCCGTCAGTTATGAGAACGACTACAGTTTCCTCGCCCCGTCAGTGAATCTGAAATATTACGTCGACGATGATCGTGTGGTCCGGGCTGGTGTTTTTCGCTCGTTGGTTCGCCCTGGTTTCGGTCAAAGCAGCGCCGGTGCAGAGCTCAACCTTGACGACAACGAGATAAAAGGTGGGAATCCTGGGCTGCGGCCAACAAAAGCCTGGAATATGGATGTTAGCTATGACTGGTACATCAACGACGAAACATTTTTTACCGCAGGTCTGTTTTACAAGCGCATCAGTGATGCGATTGTTGAGGTGAATCTGCTTAATTCGCCGTTGCGCGGCGTTACCTGGGATCGCGCCGAGACTTTTGTCAACACGGGTGCCTCTCAGCTTTGGGGCTTTGAAATGTCCTATCAGGTCAACCTCAGCAATGGTCTTCTTCTGGTTGCTAACCTGACCCACACAGACGGAGAAACAGATTTGCCGGCGGACTCAGCCTTTGGCAGTCGCACAATTCCCTATTTCAAGCAGGCATCCAATACGGCAAACTTGATGGTAGGTTATGAGAAAGATAAGCTTGATGTTCGCCTCGCGGCCAATTACCGCGACAAATATCTGGATGCGATTGGCGCCAACGCATTAGCTGACAGGTATACCAGTGACTACATTCAAATAGATCTTACGGGTAAGTATCGCGTCAATGACAAACTGGTATTGAAGGCTGCTGCCATGAATCTGAATGATCGCCCAGAATTCTACTATTTTGGCAACGCCCAGCGTTTGTCCCAATATGATGAATTTGGCACTAGCTATGAAATTGGTATGAGTTACGAACTATGAAGCCAGTGGTGACCTGACCGCAGTGTATAAGTTGTTAGGGTCGCCCAATATATGCAACACCATGGTTGACGCACGCTGATGCATTGATCATGGCGTTGCCCCTTGCGGCTGTATATTGAAGGGGTTGGTGGTTTCGGGAACTGGCGGGATCTTTAGTAGTCGCTTAGCTGAAATAAGCTCTCACTATCCACAATGGGTCTCCCGTATGAGGAGAGTGATCCGGCGCTTCAATTCCTGTCAGTCCACTTTTTTCCATATAGGT
>JABMOJ010000284.1 GCA_013204195.1 SAR86 cluster bacterium | reverse complement strand
GCGCACAGTTTGACGAGATTGTCGCTGCCTACCCAGAGCGCCCGGCGATTGTATCGGTTCACCAGGCTATTCGTTTGACCTACGCTGAACTGGCGCAGGCAGTGGATACCCTGGCTCGAGCGCTGATGGCAGTGGGCTTGAGTAAGGGCGATCGCATTGGTATCTGGTCGCCAAATAATGTGGAATGGCTGATGACGCAATATGCGAGCGCCAAGGTCGGCGCCATTCTCGTGACCATCAATCCGGCTTATCGCGTCCATGAGCTGGATTATGTTTTAAAGCAATCGGGTTGCAAGGCCCTCGTGTTGCAAAATCAATTCAAGACTTCTGACTATGAAGCCATGACGCTGTCCCTATGCCCAGAGCTCGACCATAGCGCAGTGGGGAAACTGCGGTCAAAGGCATTTCCTGACTTGACCACGGTGATTTCATTGTCCAGTAGCCCCTGTGCTGGGATATTCGATTGGGCTGAGTTGCTCAGTACCGCCTCGTCAGTGAGTGCTGCACAGTTGCTGGCACGCCAAGCCGAGCTGGATATGGACGACCCCATTAATATTCAATATACCAGCGGTACCACCGGGTTCCCGAAGGGGGCCTGCCTCAGTCACCACAATATTTTGAACAATGGCTTCTTCGTCGCTCGAACCATGAATTTTACTGAGCATGATCGTCTCGTGGTGCCGGTGCCTCTGTACCATTGTTTTGGTATGGTGATGGCGAATCTGGGTTGTCTGACCCACGCCGCGTGTCTCATTTATCCCAGCGAGAGTTTTGAGCCCGAAGCGGTGTTGCAGGCCGTTCAGGCGGAAGCCGCCACCGCGCTGTATGGCGTGCCGACCATGTTCATCGCGGAATTGGCATTGGCTAACTTTTCAACCTTTGATCTCAGTTCGTTGCGAACCGGCGTGATGGCCGGTGCGCCTTGTCCGGTATCGACCATGAATCAGGTCAATACATTGATGCATATGACGGAAGTGGAAATCGCCTATGGCATGACTGAAACCAGTCCTGTGAGTTTTCAGACGCGAACCGACTCACCCCTCGACAAGCGGGTCAGTACTGTGGGGTTGGTACATCCCCATGTGGAAGTAAAAATTATTGATCAGGACACGGGCCAGACATGTCCGTTAAACCAGATGGGTGAGCTCTGCACCCGCGGTTACAGTGTGATGTTGGGATACTGGCAGAATCCAGAGGCCACTGCTGGGGCGATCGATAGCCGTGGCTGGATGCATACTGGCGACATCGCCGTGATGGACGATGATGGCTATGTGAATATTGTTGGGCGCATCAAAGACATGATTGTTCGAGGTGGTGAGAATGTGTATCCGCGCGAGATCGAAGAGTTCTTGATGACCCATCCGGCGGTCGCCGCGGTCCAAGTGACCGGCGTTCCGGATCCGAAGTACGGTGAGGAGATCGTCGCTTGGGTGGCGCTCAAGGAGGGTCAGCAATTGGAAGATGAAGCGCTTAAGGCATTTTGTCGAGGCACCATTGCGCACTATAAGGTGCCCCGCTATGTGCGCTTTACCGATGACTTCCCTATGACAGTGACGGGTAAGGTGCAGAAGTTCAAGATGCGCGAAGTCAGCATGCAGGAGCTGGGTCTGCAGGAGCAGCAGACTGCCTGAGAGGTTAGTCGGTGGCATAGTGATCCCGGTTAAAGCACAGTGCGTATTTGAGTGTATACTTCGCGCTCGCGAACCCGCCCGGTCGCGCAGCGGTAACAAGGCGCGAACAAGCTAAGAATAAGACAGCAATAAGACAGGAATCAGGCAGGCCTATGAACGGAATTTTATTGATCAACCTCGGATCGCCGAAAAGCCTCGAGCTCAAGTCAGTGCGGGCCTATCTGAAAGAGTTCCTGTCCGACGACTTAGTGATCGACCTGCCGAAGATTGCCCAACAATTGTTGGTTAATTTGATTATCGTGCCCTTTCGATCCAGTAAGACCCTACATGCTTATAGCACCGTATGGACCGATGAAGGCTCGCCCCTGATAGCGGGGACGATGGCCATGGCCAAGGCGCTGGCGTTGCGAACGGACCAGCCTGTAGAAGTCGCCATGCGCTATCAGGAACCCACCATTCGAGATGCACTGGCGCGACTGGTGGCACTTGGTTGTGATGAGATCAGTGTGTTGCCCCTATACCCGCACTATGCCATGTCGACTTCTCTGACGACCCGGCTTGCGGTCGAGGCTGAGGTCGAGTTGCTACCCGCCAGGCCCAAGCTGTCATTCACCGACTCTTTTTATGCTGATGCCGGCTATATCAAGGCGCTTGCAGAGCGAATCAAGGCAGACTTACCCACTGACTATGATTACTTGCTGTTCAGTTACCACGGTCTGCCCGAGCGGCACCTGGTCAAGACGGATCCGACGGGTAGCCATTGTATGAAGACCGATGATTGCTGTCAGGTGGATTGTGCAGCCCGGCCCTACTGCTATAAGGCGCAAGTGCTGCAGACTTCAGCACTATGCGCACAGTATCTGGATTTACCGGCAGACAAATGGGGCGTCGCCTTTCAGTCTCGTATCGGGCCCGGTTGGCTTCAACCCTTTACCGACGAGGTGGTCAAAGCCTTACCCAGTGAGGGGCATAAGAACATCGCGGTGGTCTGCCCTTCGTTTGTTGCTGATTGTCTGGAGACGCTGGAAGAAGTTAACCTGCGGGCGCGAGAAGATTTTATCGAAGCCGGCGGTGAGCACTTTACCTATATTCCGTGTCTGAACGAAGACAGTCTGTGGATTGATTACTTAGAAAGTTTGCTGGTGCCCCAGGCATTTAGCCTCACCTGATTCTCTGCGCTCTCGCTTTTGCTAGCATCGCTTGCGCATAATACCTTGCTGCATGGAACTCCTGCATGACTGATTTATCTCCCGTACCGCAAAAACGGGTAAAAACCCTGCGTCCTTTGAGCATGCTGGTGCCGTTTATTGCGCCCTATAAAGGCACCTTGTTACTGGCAATGATTGCCTTGTTGGTGTCCTCCGCGGCGTTGCTGGCGATGCCCGTGGCAGTGCGCAATGTGATTGATCATGGTTTCTCTGCGGCAGATGCAGAGAACGTTGATCGTTACTTCTTTGTGTTGCTGTTGTTTGCTTTGATCATCGGTTTTTTTGGCGCGGCCAGGGCCTATTTCGTCAACTGGCTGGGTGAGCGCGTGGTGGCCGATCTTCGGGATCAGGTGTTCCGTCATGTGATTCGGATGGACCCGACGTTTTTTGAAGTCACTCGCGTGGGTGAAGTGCTGTCACGGCTCACCGCAGATACGACACTGATTCAGTCCATTTCGGGGGTGGGCATCTCGATTGTACTGCGTTCTTCTATTCAGTTTATCGGCGCACTGGCATTGCTCGCCTATACCAATGTGCAGTTAATGGGGTTGTTGGTGGTGGTGTTGCCGCTGGTGATAGTGCCGATACTATTGATTGGCCGTTGGGTCAGGCGGCTATCAAAGGACACCCAGGATCGAGTGGCGGATGCCAGCGGTCACGCCGAAGAAATTCTGAATGCGGTGGAAATTGTTCAGGCTTTCACTGCCGAGGAGCTGGAAAGCCAACGCTTTGGCGGCGCGGTAGAGTCGAGTTTTCGCGTCGCGATCCGCCGAATTCGGGTTCGAGCATTACTCACAACCGTGGCCACCAGTGGTGTCTTCGGGGCCCTGATCTTTGTGCTTTGGGTGGGTGCCAAGGCGGTTTTGGACGGTGAGCTTTCAGGCGGTGAACTGGGACAATTCGTGCTGTACGCCATCTTCGTCGGAGCTTCTGCGGCGGCCTTAAGTGAGTTCTGGGGTGAGGTTCAACGTGCCTCTGGGGCGATGGAGCGCATCGCGGAACTGCTGCAGGTGGTCCCGGCAATTCAGTCACCCAGTGAGCCCTTGATATTGCCCGCGGTCATTGATGGTCGGGTGAGTTTCGAGGCTGTCGATTTCAGTTATCCGTCGCGCCCGAGTGAGCTGGCGTTGAATGGCTTTAATCTGACGATCGCGGCAGGTGAAAACATCGCCTTTGTGGGCCCCTCTGGTGCGGGCAAGAGTACCCTGTTTCAACTGTTGTTGCGGTTCTATAATACCGGCGCCGGACGCATCCTGATCGATGACATTGATATTGCCCTGGCAGACCCTGAAGCAATTCGTCGTTGCCTTGGGATAGTGCCGCAAGAAACCACCATCTTTGGCGCCACTGCTGCAGAAAACATTCGTTTTGGTAAACCTGGGGCCAGCATGGAAGAAATCCGTGCAGCGGCCAGGGCGGCCTCGGCTGACGAGTTTATCGACAAGCTGCCCCAAGGTTATGACACCTTTCTCGGTGAGAAGGGCGCACGCCTGTCGGGCGGGCAAAAGCAGCGTATTGCCATCGCTCGAGCCGTATTAAGAGACCCGAAAATATTGCTGCTAGACGAGGCCACCAGTGCCTTGGACGCCGAAAGCGAGCGTTTGGTGCAAACCGCCCTAGAGCGCTTACAGCAAAATCGAACCACCATGGTGATCGCACATCGTCTGGCGACAGTGCTTAAGGCGGATCGGATTGTGGTGCTGG
>JABMOJ010000283.1 GCA_013204195.1 SAR86 cluster bacterium | reverse complement strand
GGATTTGCTTAAGGTTGATCTCGAGTCCTTGTTTCGTCTAGGTGTGAAAGAATGAAAAATATTTCGATTATAATTTTTTTGCTTGGGCTCACGGGCTGCCAGCAGCCGGAGTTTTATGATGTGCAAGGTGCAGGGCATCAGTTTGATGATTTTACGGGTCGGTACCTGATTGTGAACTATTGGGCGACGTGGTGTGCGCCTTGTATCCGAGAGATCCCTGAGTTAAATGAGTTCGCCGATGAGTTCCACGGTCGAGTTGCCGTGTGGGGTGTTAACTACGACGCGCCTCAAGGTGCGGAGCAACTCAGGCAAGTGCAGAAAATGCAGATCACTTTTCCGGTGTTTGCCGCGAACCCAAGCGAACGCTTGGGGGTGGCGATGCCTGAGGTGCTACCGACGACCTTGGTGTTTGACCCGCAGGGAACATTGCTTGCCACCCTGGTTGGGCCTCAGACCCGAGCATCATTACTGGCAGCGCTAGCGCTGGAGTAGCTGCTCGGGGCAGGGCGCGCAGGCTTACCTTTTATTGCTTTTCTCTGTGTGTTTTCCTTTGTGTGTTTCCCTATGGGTTATCTTTGCTGGGTCAGGGTTCAGTCGCTGAGCTCTTGATCGAGTAACGTTTTAAAGTGGCTAGCGATACCCTCTACAGGTAGTTCGCTGCTGACGCCGGTCTGTCTGTTCACGTATTCCACAACCTGGGTTGCCAGACCACGTTCGCCGATAACGAGACGATGAGGAATGCCGATCAGCTCAGCATCAGCAAATTTCGCGCCTGGTCTTGGCCCTTCCCTGTCATCGAGCAGAACTTCGATGCCAAGCTGCCGCATAGCCTGGTAAACAGCCTCTGCTGTGGCGGCCACTTCCGCAGACTTATGGCTGTTGATGGGAATGATGATGACGTGGAAGGGTGCGATGCAAGTGGGCCAGATCATACCGCGGTCGTCATGGTATTGTTCGATAATAGCCGCGACCAGTCGCGTGACACCCATCCCGTAGCAACCCATTTGCATTACAGCAGCTTTGCCATTTTCATCGAGAACCGTTGCATTCATCGACTTGGAGTACTTCTCGCCGAGTTGGAAGATGTGGCCCACTTCAATGCCTTTTTTGAGCTGTAATTGACCAAGGCCGTCAGGGCTTGGGTCGCCTTCTACCACATTGCGCAAGTCGTATATCGCTGTCGCAGTGGTATCACGACCCCAATTAGCATTTTGCAGGTGGTGGTCGTCCTTGTTGGCCCCACAGGTGAAGTTGAGCAGTGCTGCTGCGCTACGGTCGGCGAGTATGGGCATGGCCAGACCTACGGGACCAATCGAACCTACCGTGCAACCCACCGCGGCTAGGATCTCTTCAGGGCTGGCGAGGGTCAGTGGCGTGGCCAGCATAGCGATTTTTGCTGCCTTAATAGCGTTCATTTGATGATCGCCACGTAAGACCAGTGCGACCAAGGGGGTCTCGCTGCCCTTGAATATAAGCGTTTTTATCGTTCTGGCTGGGTCGATTTGCAGAAAGTTAGTCACTTCTTCAATGGTCTTGCAGTCAGGTGTCGAGACCTCGGTCAGCGCTTCGGCGATGGCATTGTCAGCCGCTGGAGCCAGCGCTTCTGCCATTTCAATATTGGCTGCGTAGTTGCTTCCAGAGCTGAAGGCGATGGTGTCTTCGCCTGAGTCTGCGAGGACATGAAATTCAACAGAGGCGCTGCCACCGATGCTGCCGGTATCCGCGAGTACCGGACGGAAGTCGAGGTGCATTTTTTTGAGAATTCGACTGTAAGTCTGATGCATCAGTTGATAAGTTTCTTCCAGACTCTCCATGGTCATATGAAAGGAATAAGCATCTTTCATCAGAAATTCGCGGGCTCGTAATAGGCCAAATCGAGGTCGGGTCTCGTCTCTGAATTTCGTCTGAATCTGATAATAATTAATAGGTAATTGCTTATGGCTTTTGAGTTCGGTGCGGGCGAGATCGGTGATCACTTCTTCATGAGTCGGTCCCATGCAGAAATCGCGCTTGTGTCGGTCTACAAACTTCAGAAGCAGACCATCGTCATACTCTTGCCAGCGACCAGATTCAACCCACAACTCCGCTGGTTGAACCACGGGCATCATGACCTCCAGAGCGCCGGCGTTATCCATTTCGTCACGGATAATGCCCTCGACCTTATGTAATACCCGCAAGCCCATCGGCAACCAGTTGTAAATGCCAGATGCCAGTTTACGTATCAATCCACCGCGTATCAGCAGTTGGTGACTAATGACCTCAGCATCGGCTGGGGTTTCCTTGAGGGTTGAAATTGAGTAGCTGGATGCTTTCATAATGGCTGTCTGTGCTGACCTTTAATGATGTGGGGGTTTGTAAAAAGGCATGTCGACCAGTGACGCCCCTGACCGGTTGGCGATGCTCGGGTTTGGGTCTGTTAGCCTTCGGTTGTTTAGCGGCGGCTTTGGCCGCTTGATCACGGCGATGATTCTAGCAAGGAGTTGATGTGGTTAACACTGCAGTTGTCGGTATGGGCCTTGGTTGTCGCGCGCCGGGAAGCGACAGCCGCAGGGTTGCTACCCCAGTTTGTTAAAAAGCGAGGCAAAAAAAAGGCCGCAACTGCGACCCTTTTTTGCTTCGCTGAGTGCGCGGCTTAAGCGAGTTCTTTTAAGCCTTTCAGTGGCAGCACTTTAATTTTCGTGCTGGCTGGCTTGGCTGCAACGTTCATGACTTCGCCTGGACGGAAAGGGTTAGGTACGCCTTTACGTGCTTTGCTGGCGGCTTTCTTGACCGTCTTGATTTTAATCAGGCCAGGCAACGTGAATTCGCCGACAGCGCCTTTTTTAACATGTCGCGCAATCAAGTCATTCAATTCTTGGAATACCGCTGCAACCTGTTTCTTGCTGAGATCCGTATTGGTAGAAATTTCGGTTATAATTGCGCTTTTAGTATATTTTTCTTTGATCGCAGGCAGTTTTTTCGGAGCAGCTACGGGTTTGGCTACTGCTTTGGGTTGAGCCTTGGCTTTAGTCACTGTTTTTTTTGCGATCGCCTTTTTAGCTGCCATTTGTAGATCCTTTTAAATGTCGATGTTGAGAAGAAGGTGTGTTTAATGTTGCCTTAAATTCAAGTTTAGTGCTTGAATTCGAGCGCTTTTTGCACGTCGCGGCAATGGGGGTCTTTATATATGATTGGCTTTTACGCCGCAAGGGTTAGGCTGTGTTTTTTGTGTTTCCTGCGCGTATTTTTGCAAAAGCGGCAATCGGCGTATTTTTGCCCTGTCGAGGAACGTCGTAGACGCTCGCCATGGTAAGATATTAGGGTATAATGCGCGGCCGCAGTTCTACGTAAAATTGCCCTATTGTTAGATTATAGAGGAAAGTTTGTCGTGCCAATCTACGAGTACCAGTGTGAAGAGTGCCAGAATAGAATTGAGAAGCTCATGAAGCTCTCTGACGAGGCGCCAGTGATTTGTCCTAAATGTAGCAAGCCTGCATTGAAAAAGATGGTCTCGGCTGCGGCGTTCAGGCTAAAAGGGTCTGGTTGGTATGAGACGGACTTCAAGACCGGATCGAAGAAAAATGTGTTGCATGGCGGCGCTAGTAGCGATTCTTCGTCTGGCAATTCCGGCAGTGGGAGCTCTGGTTCAAGTGGCTCTGGCTCAAGTGGCTCTGGCTCAAGTGGCTCAGGGACTAGTGAAAAGAGTTCGTCGGGGAGTAAATCGAGTGGCTCCGATAGTTCGTCTGGGACTAGCCCCAGTTCATCGAGTAGTAAGCCATCATCCAGTTAATTGGCTGTTCGAGCTAAAGCGCCAGCCTGGCGCAAGAAGTCATTAGATAAGTGGGGTAAGGATAATGCGTAGCCACTACTGTGGTCAGTTAAGGGACACACATATCGATGCAGAGGTTTCCCTGTGCGGCTGGGTTCATC